>JAFAFM010000024.1 GCA_023423495.1 Armatimonadota bacterium | reverse complement strand
TCGTAACCCCGGTCGATAAAATGAATGTTCTTGACGGTGGTCTCGCCACGGGCAGCCAAACCGGCCAATACAAGCGCCGCTCCGGCTCGAAGGTCGCTGGCCTCGACCACTGCGCCGCGTAGCTTCTCGACACCCGTGATCAGTGCAGAGCGGCCCTCCGTCCGGATGTTGGCGCCCATTCGATTCAACTCCTGAATGTGGCCAATTCGGCTCTCGTAAATGGTCTCCTCCACGACGCTGGTCCCTTCGGCAAGCGTGAGAACTGCCGCCATGGGTTGCTGCATATCCGTGGGGAATCCCGGATGAGGCATGGTCTTGATGTTGATGCCCTTGAGCCGGCGATTGCAGGTTACGCGGACCGAATCCGGACCTTCCTCGACCTCGACACCAGCTTCTCTGAGCTTGTTCACGACCGCCATCTGCTCGTCGGGAAGAATCCCGCGGACGGTGACATCACCGCATGTGATGGCTCCAGCCAGCAGATAAGTACCGGCTTGCATACGATCGGCGGGTACTCGGAACTCGACCGCATTGAGCTTTTCGACTCCCAAGATCGTAATCGTGGAGGTGCCTGCGCCTTCGATGCGCGCGCCCATTCTGTTCAGGAAGTCGGCAAGAGCCGTGACTTCAGGCTCGATAGCGGCATTTTGAATCGTTGTAACGCCCTTGGCCAAGACTGCCGTCGACATCAAGTGCTGGGTTGCGCCGGCACTTGGAAAGTCCAGATATATCTCGGTGCCAATCAGTTCGTCACAGGCAGCAATGTAGGAGCCGCCCAAGAGTTCTATGGTCGCGCCGAGCGCTCGCAAGCCCTTGATGTGAAAATCCACCGGCCGCGCGCCAATCTTGCAACCGCCTGGAGCGGGCAACTCGATGCGCTTGGTACGAGCCATCAACGGGCCCAGCAAGTAGAAGGAAGTTCGGATGGCCCGAACTGTTTCCTCATCCGCGTCAGCCGGACGGATCGAGCTGCAGTCGATCTCCAACCGATCGCCATCCCACTTGATCTTTGCACCAAAACGCTCTAAGAGATTGGCCTTAATCCGGGTGTCCGAAAGATTCGGAACATTCGTAAGAACCGTGACGCCTTCAGCTAGCACCACAGCCGACATAATTGCGAGCGCCGTATTCTTGCTCCCGCCGACGTCTACAACGCCTTCCAGGCGCTTGCCGCCCTTTATTTGAAATACATTCATTACAACCGTTCCTTCCGTGGATGGTTTAGCCCTGTCATTCTATGCGATCTCTCCCTGAACTGCAAATTTTACCGGATTCAGGGCATTACTCTGTCTAATTCGGGCATAACCGCTGCAGGTTCGGAACACACATCCTGCACAACTCTGGAGACTTTCGGTCATCGGGAAGTGTTCCAGTAGTTCATCACAGCGAGAGTATCGGTCCATCAGCGCCTTGATTTCCGCGTGCCTCGTGGCCCATTCAGTTCTGATTTCTTGCAGGAGATTGCAATCGGGAGGCGACTCTTCGTAGCCCGCATTAACCGACAAGAAAACAGGGGCCAATCGAATCTGCTCAGACTGATATCCCCATTCCGTAATGGCATAGAGGGCGTACCAGTGAAGTTGCCGGAGCGCCCGCTGCTCCTTTTGAGGAGTCCACTGTCCGGTCTTCCAATCGAAGATGGTCACCATGTCGGGGGTCTTAAGTGCGAAGTCGTAAACCGCGTAGACCGGAACTCCATCGACAACCGTCCATGGGAACCGCTCGGCTCGCTCACACATCAGCCAAGAGCGATCGGCAACTTCAATGCGGCTTGGTATATCCGTCGAAAAAAAGTTTTGGACTGCCGCCCGTGCCGTTTTCAGAACGTGCAAGTGAGCCTCTTTGTCCGGTACTTCGTCGAAAAAGTACCGATCTAGGATTTGCCTTGTCCGCTTGGGAAGATCGATTCCCGCCAACGCGGCTTCGCGATAGGCTCGACTCTCATGAACGTATTCGAGCGCGGTTTCTTTGAGCCAAAGATCGAGGTCCGTGCGCCACACTCGATGGGCTTTGAAGTACCGAATCGCCTCCGTGACGCCGTCATCCGCTAACTGGCCAGCAAAAGCCGTCCAATAGCTGACCGCTCGCTCAATTTCGATGTCCCGGCCGAAGTCACCCTCGAGCTGCTTGGCGAAGTTATAGAGAAACCACCGTCGGGAGCAAGCTTCCAACATGCCCCAGCCCATCCAACTTAAATAGGGCTTCTCCGGATAATCTTCCCTCACTTTCGCTGCCAAACCTGTACAAGTATAACTTTGGCTAAAACTTGAAAGCCCCGCAGACTCTTGGACAAGTTGCGGGGCATCTAGCGAAAGTTGTATACCGAGATGTTTATCTAATCTCGAAAACGACCTGAATATTGGTGGAAACTTCTACTTGGCCACCGGCAATGCCGCTTCCGCCAAATCCATCGGCCTCCGAATCAAACCTCGCGTTTGCGGACATTTGCGCCATCGGGTAGTACTCCCCGGTTTCGACGATCGAGATGACCTTCCCCACGTTCACGTCCAGCAATTGGGCGAGTTGAAGCGCCTTCTCTTTGGCTGCGGCAGTTGCCAATTCACGAGACTTCTTTCGGTGTTGTGCCAGGTTGTCGACGGTGAAGCCAATGTTGCGAACGTCCGTTGCTCCGGCGGCGACTGCGGAATCGACGATCGCCGCAATTCGATCCGGCGATTTGGTTCTCACCAAAAACATGTGCACGACCTTCCAAACCGACTCTCGGATTCCGGCTTGCGGATTCGCTTCGACTCGGTAAATCTGATATTGGGTTGTCTGAATGTCCTCGTCCTTAACCCCCGCCTTCTTAAGAGCGGCGTGGACTTTGGCGATCGCTGCGTCCGTCGCCGACTTGGCATCTGGCAACTTTGGCGCCGACTTCGTCACTCCAACGATGGCCGTGGCAAGATCTGGTTTGACCCGGGTCGAACCCGTGCCCGATACGGTGATCGTCCGCCTTGTCTCCGGGTTGACTTGCTCCTGGGCAACAGCAGATGTGCATCCATTGAGACCTAAAATGCCGATCGCCAGTACAGCTATGGCGGTAATTGCATGAAGTTTCTTCATAGTTTCTTCCTATTGGTGACTATCTTTGGACGAATTGTTCAGACAATCGTGACTCGGCTGTGCTGTATATTGATGCAATGCGGTGGGAGCACCAAGTTAGTTGGAAAGAGCCTCTACCCGTACTGTCCATCCGCGAAACGGTTCCTTCAGAAAAGGTTAGCCAACGCATCAGGGAGCTTTTGAAAACGGTGTATGAAGTCGCGGGTGACCGCGCAACGGGCGTTCCTTTTGCAATGTGGCATGACGTTTCCGGAAATGAGCCTCATCAAACTTTTGATATGGAGGTTGGCACCCCCATCTTTCGGGGAGCAGAGCCCAGCGGACCCGTCCAGCTAAGCCAACTGCCAGGCGGAAACGTTCTGCAAGTGACGTACAAAGGCCACTACGATGGGCTCTCGGCTGCTTACAAGGAAGTCTTCGAGTGGATGCATGCCAACCGCTACGAACCCTCGGGCGCGCCGTGGGATTCCTATCTGGATGACCCCGCAAAGACGGGAACTGACGAATGTCGAACTCTGATCTGTTGGCCGGTCCGCGTCCGACACTAATTCAGATGCCCTAAAAAGACAAAAGCGCCTGCCTGAGGCAGACGCTTTCTTTATGAGACGCGCTTGGGCCTATTCTTCAGTTTTCATGGATTCGTCGAGGCTGCGCTTACCCTCATCGAGGCCACGCTTTAACTCGCCAACTCCCTTGCCGACGCCCCGCATAAGCTCAGGAATCTTCTTTCCCCCGAAAAGGAGAACGACGACCCCAATAACGATAAGCATCTCATTCGTGCCAAAACTCATAATTGCTTCCTGGAATGTGCTGACGACCGTCGCACACCCTTATTGTGCACCAGTTAAGACGCCAGATTCGACCCAAAGATCGCATCGGCGGCTAAAACGCTAGTGGTTTCACCATTTATTGAGCCGATGAGTTCTCCCTGGGGACCGATTCCCAGAGCGGTCGCAACCTGATCATTCGGCATCTTGTAGGACTTGCCGGGCGTATGATCGAAGAGCATCCAGATAGGCCGAATGTCGTCCCAGCTTGAAGGTTCGGGCATCCCGGAAAGTCGCTTCAGGATGTCCCGACCGATCTCCTCGCAGACGTAGCTACCCCCGCGGTAAAGCCGAAGACTTGTAGCCCGCTCCCTGATTTCGTCCGGAAATGCTTGCTGGTTGACATTGATTCCCACGCCGACGATGGGGATCCGCTGACCCTCGTTGTCCAAAACCAACTCCGTCAGAATTCCGCCCACCTTCAGGTTTCCGAAGACAAGATCGTTCGGCCATTGCAATTCACAAAGAATCACGCTGGCGGCCGCACAAGCCACGGTCATTCCGATCAGGTGCGGTGCGGGGTGATTGGGGTAACCCCCAAAAACCAGTGACATCGTGAGCGACTCGCCTTTCGTGCTGTCCCAGTGTCGGTTGAACCGTCCTCTTCCCAGAGTCTGGTGGTAGGCGAAAACTACACCGACCTTTTCGTTGTTTTGGAGAGCATCAGTTGCCAAGGTCTGGGTCGAGGCAACTTCGTCAAAACTCTTCCATTCCCCCCACTCCAGGGGAGACTTCATTCGAACTCCATGTGGAAGGGCGCGGACACTGATGAGTGGGTCAAAGCCCCCACGGAAATAATGTCCACCCCTGTCTGTGCTACACCTTTCACAGTGTCCAGATCGATTCCTCCGCTGGCCTCGAACAAGCAACGTCCCTCATAGGCCCGGACTGCTTCCCGCATCATGAACGGGTCCATGTTGTCCAAGAGGACAACGTCCGCCCCGGCCTCAACCGCCTCGCCAACCATCTCCAAATTTGTTGCCTCGACTTCGATCTTCGTCATGTGGGAAGAGTGGTGTCTCACTGCCTCCACAGCGGCTTTTACGGAGCCCATCGCGACGATGTGGTTGTCCTTGATCATCGCCCCGTCATAGAGGCCCATCCGGTGGTTATGTCCACCCCCACAGCGGACGGCATATTTCTGCAGGATGCGTAACCCAGGAATCGTTTTTCGAGTGTCGACGATCTTGGCCTTGGTTCCTTGAACCTTTTCGACGAACTTGGATGTCAGGGTCGCAACCCCACTGAGATGCATGAGGAAGTTAAGGCTTACCCTTTCGCCCATCAAGGCTCGACGCGCGGGCGTCCTACCTTCGAGAATGGTGTCGCCACGGGTAAAACTTTCGCCGTCCTCCAAGCGCACTTCCACGTAACAGTCGTCTGGATCTCCAGACATCGCAGCGAGGACATACTCGCAGATTCCTGCCCCACAGAGCACGCCGTCCGCCTGAGCCTCAATGCGCCAGCTTGAAACGAGGTCCTCGGGTAGACACTGACCAGTCACGTCACCGAACCCGATGTCCTCCGATAGGGCGTAATCGACGATGTAATTCCAGTTAAGGGGTTCGGGTTGAAGCCAAGTGCTCACGCGTGAGCTAGGTTTACCCCACACCGGGCGGCCAACTCCTCGATCAAGAGCTCATAGGGCACTTCCATCCCGTTTCGGGTCCAGCCCAAGGGCACTTTGACTTTGCCGGACACGATGTAGGCGTAGGGCTTTATGGTTACCAGCCCCTTGTCCAACACCAGCGACACGGTATCTCCCTTGGTTCGTATCTCCTTCACACGTCCGTACTCCACAGACTTAATTGATCCGCCTTTAACTACATCGAACTGGTTCTCTTGAAGCACATATTCGCTGGCGTCGGCTTGGCGATGCAAAAGATCTGCCCAGGCGCTCTTTCCCAGATCAAACAGCGCTCCAGCGGCATCCGCAACATTGGCCCCAACCTTCTTAAAGTCGCTTCGATCTCGAGTTGGATCTACCGCTTCCTTCCCTTTCGACTTTGCAGACTTGCGATAGCTCTGAGCGGCGGTCTCCAGCCAACGAATCGCTTCGCCGGCTTTATAGCGGATTGGTTCCATTGCCCGCGATTATAAGGTGCATTGGAGTCGGCAACAAGGAAGACCCATGACCAAGCCCCATCCAGCCTGTTCTATACTTTCCGGGTGGGCAAGAAGCATCGACCGGGACCGTCCAAGTCCGGGCTCGAAGACGCGATGAATCTCCACCGTTTGGGGCGTTTTGCCGAAGCCGAGCAAATCTACTTAGCTCACCAGAATAATCCGAAAGCAGTCGAGTATCTCGGCATTCTGCGTTGCCAGACGGGGCGTCAGGCCAGCGGAATCCAACTGTTGGCCGAGGCTGCTCGGTTGTCCCCAAACGACCCTGAGACCCTCGCCAATTACGCCGTCGTCTTACACGAACAAGGGGCGTTCCAAGATGCGCTGCACGCAGTTGAGACGGCCATCCGCCTGAAGCCAGATAACGCCGATCTCCTGGACAAACGTGGGTTCGTCCTTCAAGATCTTGGCCGGAATGAGGAGGCGATAACAAGCTTCGAGCATGCCCTTACAGTGAACCCAAACCACGGGGATGCACGTTTCCACCTTGGATATTCTCGCCTGACAACCAAGGACTTTCCGGGGGCTGAAGCGGCCTTTCGCGCTGTGCTCAAGCTGAGACCTAATGATGAGGAAACGTATATCAATCTCGGAAATGCCTTACTCGGCCAAATGAAGGGCGCGGAAGCCATCGCCTGCCACCGAAGGGCCATCCAGCTCCGGCCAAGCGCACCTGCTTATCACGCTTTGGCGGTTGCATTAAGCGCGATGGGTGACCTTAGGGAAGCGCTCGGCGCAGCCAAGCTTGCTACCCAACTGGCACCCCAAAACGCTGACTATCACGCCCATGTGGCGGCGCTTCGAATGGCCATGCGGGACACCTCGGGGGCCATGCAAGCCTACGGCAGAGCGATCGAGCTCGAGCCGAATAACGATTCCATCGCCATCAAGCTGGCCATGGTCACCAACCAAATTGGCAACTATGACGAGGCCATCGCAGCATTGGAGCCGCTCGTAGAAAGATCGCCAGCCGCGGCCTTAGCGCAGGCGATTTTTGTTCCGATCATTCCAGAATCCACGGCTTCAATAGAAGCAGGCCGTCGAGCAACTTTACAAAGGCTGGATGCTCTCATCGCTCAGAATCAAATATTGGAGGACCCAAGCACGGAAGTCGATCTGACCAACTTCTACTGGAGTTACCACTATGAAACCGAGCTGCCCCTTCAAAAGAAAATTGTCGAGGCGTACCGGATCGTGTCCCCGGACTTGTTCTACGAAGCGCCGACCCTCGCGCGGCCCAGAACTGGCAAGCTACGCGTAGGCGTGGTGAGTGCTTTTATGCGCCGACACACGATCGGAAAACTCTTTCTTCCCTTGATTGCGGGCCTCAAATCCGAGGAGATCGAGGTCTTGTATTTCGATTGTGCCCGGGAAACGGACGACTGGACGCAGCGCCTCAATGAATCCGTGGACGCTGCCTACAAGCTCAATGCCGACTTGGACACTTGCCGCGAGTTCATCGGTTCGATGGACTTGGACGCCCTCTTCTATCCCGAAATCGGGATGAATCCATTCACCTACTACTTGGCGTTCTCAAGGCTGGCCCCGCTCCAATTCATGACCTGGGGACATCCGGTGTCGACCGCCCTGCCCCATATGGATTGCTTCCTGTCGAGCGAAGATCTGGAGACGCCAGGCAGTGAGGATCAATACAGCGAGCAGCTTGTCAAATTCCCCTCCCTGATGACAGTGTTTGAGCGGCCAAGCTATCAGCCTGTTACCAGGGCCGACCTGGGCCTTCCTGCATCCGCAAGAATCTATGCTTGCCCGCAGGCCCTCTTTAAATTTCATCCTGATTTCGACTTGGCGTTGCAGGAGATATTGGTGCGAGACCCAGACGGAATTTTGGTGCTTCTCACGGGCAACGAACCGCAATGGGACGACCTTTTAATGTCGCGTTGGAGGCGAGTTATGGCCTCGGTGGCGGATCGCATCAGGATTCTGAGACGCCTTAATCTGAATGAGTTCATCGGTCTTTGCGACGTAGCGGATGTGGTGCTCGATACCTTTTACTTTGGAGGCGGCAACTCGTCGCTGGAAGCTTTTTCTGTCGGAGCTCCGATCGTCACCCTTCCCGGCTCAATGCTCCGAGGTCGCATCACTTACGCCCAATACAAGGCAATGGACATGCCAGACCTGATCGCTTCTGATTCCGAGGATTATGTGGACAAGGCAGTCCGAGTGGCGAACGACGATGATTTCCGAGCCAGCCTCAAAACCAAGGTTCTAGAAAGGAATGAGGTCCTGTTTGGAAATCAAAAACCGATTGAAGAACTTCGGTCATTCCTTCGAACGCGATGTCGCTGAAAGCGATGCGATGTGGTGAGGAATGGAGCGGGCAACGCGATTCGAACGCGCGACCTATTCCTTGGCAAGGAATCGCTCTACCACTGAGCTATGCCCGCAATGAGTTAACGTTATACCCTGTCTCCGGGCCGAAAACAAGTTCCCGGGTCTAAAATGAGCAGTGCAACCGCTGCCCCCAAACCTTGAGGCGTTGGAGTCGATTATGGACCGGGCCGCAGCCGTGGCCAACGACACTCGGCGGGATCTTTCCATCGAGTTTAAGAACGATGGCTCGATCGTCACCAACGTTGACCGAGCAGTCGAAACCTTCCTCCGAAAAGAGTTAGAGCACGGTTGGCCTGGAACCTCCTTCTGGGGTGAAGAGTTTGGAAAAGATTCCATTTCCGATAAGGGTTACTGGCTCATCGATCCTATCGATGGCACTTCCAACTTTGCCTTTGGCTCTCCTCTCTGGGGGATTTCTGTTGGGTTTGCGATGGACGGCGAACTATCGTTTGGAGCTGTCTGGCTCTCCGATCTCGACGAGAAATATCTTGCCGAAACAGGCAAAGGCGCTTTTCTCAATCGATCTCCTTTAGACCCGATCCCGCCAGGCGCGATCGAGCCCTTCCACCTTATAAGCCGCGACACACTCGAGCAGTACGCCGGTCAGTCGATTCCCGGCAAAATGCGTTATTCGGGAGCGTTTGTCGTCGACGGCACCTTCACCGCCACCCAGCGATACCGGGGCATGATCGGCAAGGGAGAGTATCTATATGATGCGGCCGCCTGCGTTGTGCTCAACCGAGAATTGGGCGCCGACATTCGATGGGCGAATGGCGAGGCTCTTGACTACCCTGAGCTAATTGGTGGGCGGAGATTCGATCGCGCGTGGGTCATCTGTCCGAAAGACAGTGAATTCTTCCTAGAGGATTAACTTCCCTAGTCCAGCAATTCTGCCAAGTATCGCGACCGGCTCGGATGTTTAAGTTTCTTCAGGCTTTTCTGCTCGATCTGCCGAATCCGCTCCCGCGTGACCTGAAAGCTTCGTGCGACCTCTTCAAGAGTGTGGGGTTGGCCGTCCAGTAATCCAAAGCGCATTAAGATGACTTCGCGCTCCCGATCGGTCAGCGCCCGCAATACATCGTCGATCCTGCGCCGCAGGACCGATCGGACGGCTGCATCCGCAGGAGTTTCCCCGACCCCATCGATTAGAAACTCCGCGAGGGTACTGTCTTCGCTTTCGCCGATTGGCGTCTCCAAGGAGACCGGATCGCTAATTGCCCTTAGAAAGTCGTTGACCTTCTCTTCAGAAATGTTGAGGTGATCGGCAATCTCCTGTGACGTGGGATCACGTCCAAGCTTTTGTTGAAGCTGGTTTGCCGCCCGCATCAGGCGATTGACGGCTTCCAGCGTGTGGACAGGAACACGAATCGTTCTGCCCTGGTCGCTGATTGCTCGCGAAATAGCTTGCCGAATCCACCAAGTAGCATAGGTGCTGAATCTGAAACCGCGATTGGCGTCGAATTTCTCAACCGCGCGGATCAGGCCCATGTTGCCCTCTTGGATGAGGTCTTGCATGGAGAGCCCACGTCCCAAGAACTTCTTCGCAATGCTAACAACAAGGCGCAGGTTGGCTTCGATGAGGAGTTTCTTGCACTCATCTGAACCTGCTTGCGCGCCTCGCGCCAAAGTGACTTCTTGCTCCACTGTCAGCAGGGGAATGCGGCCAATTTTTCGCAGCCACATCTTGACGGAGTCCTCTATGGACTGAGCCTCAAGATCATGAGCTTGCTGGCCGGTATCCATTTCGTGCTCGTCTTCGCTGACTTGAGCATCAAAACCGCGGATTTTGTTTAGTCCAGGCGAAGCATGCACATTAGGATCAGCGCTTGCTCCGTGAACATCGTCGAGAAGGTTTGCTTGGACCATATTCCGTTACGTTCTAAGCGGAACCGGAGAAAGCACCGTTGCACCCCCATCCCCCCGCTAACCTGCCCTCACTAGCTGGCCAAAGGCATTTCAATATAGCAGACGTTTTTCAGAATCCCAAAAAAGCTCGAATAAATACATTTTCAACTTAATTACCGAGCAATATCTTTGAGCCTGACGATCGCCTCTTGAACCTGATTAATGCGGTCAGGGTCATTATTTTGTTTAATTCTCTGTAAGCGGTTTCGCTCCAACAGTTTGGTAAGTTTGGATATTGAATCCTTTACGTATCGGTCCGACATGTTGTTAAAGCGAACATCGTTGGCGCACTCATGAACGATATCTTGTGCTTCTTGTGGCAGTTTTCCAATCCAGTAACTCGCATCTCCCGTTGGGGAGTCTTGCCCAAAGACTTCTGCATACTGCACGGAAAATTTTCGACCAACATCCGAAACCATAAGCTCGGGAAGCGCAAGTGCCTCGTGAGCTATTTTCCGAAGACCAGGCGTCAGCAGCGCGGCAATAAGCGAGGCCTCTGCGACTTGTAAGCTAGTAGCCGTCATTTGAAATGGTACGGCTCGAATGGCCTCCAGCGGTTTTGCGGATACTTTACGACGCTGCAGCACGTGTTTGCGCAAAGATTCCCGAACCGTGAGCTGATCCCTTACACCCGCATGTTCGCTAACAAGTTGCTCGATGTACCTCTCCATCTCCGGAATATCCGACGCATGGACCAAGGCCTCGACAATCGCGCTCCAAAACGCCGCGTCTTTCTCCTCGTGCAACGCCACGATTTGTCGGATGCGGAAAGCTGTGGGCGTGGTCGCGCCTTCTACGGCCTGCTTCACTGCCTCTGGTCCGGATTCTCGGAGCAATGTATCTGGGTCCGATCCTTTGGGCATGAGTGCCACCCTGACCGCCAGCTTCTTTGGCTTCAAGACTTCTAGGGCACGCTCGGCGGCCTTTTGGCCGGCTGAGTCGGCATCGTAGAGAACGACCAACTCATCGCTCCAACGCCCAAGTTTGTCGGCATGCTCTTCACTTAGCGCCGTGCCCAGCGAGGCAACGGCTCCTCTTACTCCGGCTTCGTGGCAAGCGATCACGTCAAAGTAACCTTCGCACAGCACCATCCGCCGCGGCTTGTCTCGGGCTACTGCCGAAGCGGCAATGTTGGCCCCGTAAAGCACTTTGCTCTTGCGATACAGCGGTGTGTCCGAGGAGTTGATGTACTTTGGCATTCCGTCGCCAATCACCCGACCGCCAAAGGCGACAAGATCTCCTCGATCATCTCGTATCGGGAACATGATGCGCCCGCGGAATTTGTCGTAAAAGCCGCCCTGGTTGTCTTCTTCTACTAAGAACAGCGACCGACACAGGGACAATGAAAAGCCAAGCTTCTTGAGGTGCACGGCAAGAGCCTCACCCACGTCGGGAGCGTAGCCTATTTCCCAGTCGGAGATGACTTCGGCAGACATTCCGCGTTTGCTTAGGTATTCGGTGGCAAGCATCGACTTCGAAAGCTGGTCGACGAAGAACGTGTTGGCCGCCTCCATGATTTCCAGGTTCTTGGCGCGTTCGGAGCGGGCCGCCACGCCGCCGCCCTTCTTGCTGATTTCAACTCCAGCTTCCTTAGCTAGAGCCTCCAGCGCTTCGCCAAATTCGACATTTTGGGTCTTCATGACCCAGTTGAAAATGTCGCCACTTTCGCCACACGACCAGCATCGATAGCGCTGAATGATGGGGTTTACAGAGAAAGAGGGCCTCTTGTCGTCGTGAAACGGACAGAGGCCCTGATAGTTCTTACCGGTTTTCTTCAGATTGACCGATCGACCGACAAGGCTGACGATATCGATCCTACTTCGAATATCGTCAATTTCGCCAGCCAATTCAGCTCGTGCTTAGGTCTTGCCTGCAGCGACGACGATACCAGTGACAACC
>JAFAFM010000303.1 GCA_023423495.1 Armatimonadota bacterium | reverse complement strand
CTTCTATTTGAGGTAGAGCTTCAGGTTCGTCTTCCTCTTCGAGCGGCGCTGAGTTCGGATCCCACTCCGCCTTTTCCGAGTCTGCAAGGACGCGACCGAGAACTCCGTTGACGAACTTTCCGCTTTCCGCCGTAGAGTATTTCTTGGCGATTTCAATCGCTTCGTTTAGGGTGACGGCAGGAGGTATAGCGGGCTCAAAGAACAGTTCGTAAGTAGCGATCCGAAGGATGGCCCGATCGATCGCCGCAATTCGCTGAAAGTCGTATTCCTTGATCCTTAATGCCAGGGTTTCATCTACGTAGTTGGCGTGATCATGGAATCCGCGAACAATCCGCTCGGCATAGCGGAGCTGATCGATGTGCACTTCTTGACCATGAACGGCATCATTCAGCACCTTGTCCGGATTCACCTTTGTGATATCCATCTCGTAAAGTGCGCGGAGCGCCAGCTCCCTCGCTCGCCTTCTGGATTTAGCCATGCTATTCGCTCAGGAACCGGGGGACAAAGCCGGTGTCGAAATCTCCGGCGACCCACTGGGGATGCTCCACCAACCGTCGAAGGAAGGGAATGTTGGTGGCAATGCCACTGACCTCAAACTCCGCAAGCGCGACTTTCAATTTGCTGACCGCTTCTGCGCGATCGCGCCCAGTGACGATGAGCTTGGCCAAAAGGGGATCATAGTACGGCGAAACCGCAAACCCAGCGTAGCAGTGAGTCTCCATGCGAACGCCGCGTCCGTTTGGTTGAATCCAACGGGTGATGCAGCCGGTGCTTGGCGCAAAATCTTTATCTGGATCTTGAGCTGTGATTCTGGCCTCGATGGAGTGCCCGGACAGCTTCACGTCGGCCTGACTGATCGGCAGCCGTTCTCCCGATGCGATCTCCAGCATCAAATGGACCAAGTCGATACCGGTAATCTCCTCCGTCACCGGGTGCTCAACTTGGAGGCGGGTGTTCATTTCCAGGAAGTAAAAGTGGTTTTCTTTGTCTACCAGAAATTCGACAGTGCCGGCATTTTGGTAACCAACACTTTGCGCGACCCGGACGGCCGCCTCACCCATTGTCTTTCGGACCTTGTCCGGTAGCCCAGCGTAAGGTGCTTCCTCAACGATTTTTTGGTGGCGCAGGTTCTGGATCGAACATTCGCGCTCGCCCAGATAGACCATGTTTCCGTGGGCATCGCCGATGACTTGAATCTCCACGTGGCGAGGCTCTAATACGCATTTTTCGACCAGCATTTCACCTGAGCCGAAGCTTGCTTGGGCTTCCGCGGAGGCCGTCTTCCAAAGGTTCGAAAGTTCATCCGGCGTGTCCACGCGACGAATTCCGCGTCCGCCGCCACCCGCGACTGCTTTCAGAAGAACTGGGTATCCGATCTCCTCGGCAACCCGTAGCGCCTCGGAATCGGTCGGAACTGCGCCGTCGGACCCGGGGACGACTGGACATCCGGCGGCGATTGCCGCGGCCTTCGCGCTCGCCTTGTCGCCCATGGCTTCGATCGCGGCGGTCGGGGGACCCACGAACTTCACGCCCAGCGAATCCAAGGCAACGGCAAAGTTTGCTCGCTCACTGAAATATCCATAGCCCGGGTGAACAGCATCGGCGCCTGAGATTTGCGTTGCCATGAGAACGTTCGCCAGATTCAAATAGCTGTCTGTATTCGTGCCGTGCCCCACGCAAATTGCCTCATCGGCAAGCTTTACATGCAGGCTTTCGGCGTCCGCCTCGCTATAAATGGCGACCGACTTGATGCCCATTTCGCGGCAGGCGCGAATTACACGACAAGCTATTTCGCCTCGATTGGCGATAAGAACCTTCTTCAGCATTAAAATCTCTCGTGCCCAGGATGGATGCAGCGAACCTGTCCGGTCGCTGGGTTATAGGAATACGGTTCTTTGCCCTTTCCCATCGGACACGTGTAAAAGTCCGAACTTAGGCGGGCTTCGGACAAGGTTGTTGGCCACTGGTCTTCATTGCTCATCTTGGCAATTTCCAAAGCGGTCCGGAGTTGGCCCAGATTGCTTCGACAAACCGTATCTTCCGCTTGTGCCTTGACCAGCCCGGGAACCGTTGTTCCGCGGCCATCCTTCCGGGGCGATTGGCCCGATCCAAATACGCCGGAGCCCTTCATCAAGACCACCGCCAAGATGGCGATGATAACGATGACAATGAGGCTAGCGGCGAGCGTTTGCCCACGCTGATAGAATTTCATGGCTTTACCTTGGCCAATACCTGGCCAAATTGCACCGGATCACCTTCGCCCACCATCACCTCGACGATTTCTCCGGTGACGGATGCTTCGAGTTCGTTGGCCAAGCCGAGGGTCGCAATGGAGCCGATGACCTCCCCTTTGGTTACACGATTCCCGACCACAAGCTGGGAGTCTTCGGCGCGAAAATAGCCGACGTGATTGGCCCGAATGCTTTGGAACTCGGGAGCACCCGGAGCACTTGAGGAGGCTGATCCGGCGGGGGAAGGGGCGGATTTCTTCTTGGCAACTTTTTCTAGGGTTGCCCGGAAGTGTGCCTGGCCATTCGCCAGTTCAACTTCCGCGAATCCGTGATCGCGCGCAACTTGCAGTGCATGCTTCACGACTTCGGCATCGATGCTGGCCATGGGACGAAAATTGTACCCGCCACGGGTTGAAAGCGCAAAAAGAAGGAATGCTTCGCTTGAGGGTCGGAAGCATTCCTTGGAGAGGAGAAAGCGTTTTTGTTCAAAACGCATCGTTCGGCTGCCTTTCTATTACGGCAGCTCTCATCATTTTTAAAGACCCCCAAAGATTCAAAACGATTCCATTTCGGGACTAAATTCGAAAATTCATCTGTAATTTTGCCTGGTCCCAGGTTCAAACACTGTGGAAGATTGCTGGCATCGGCGCGATTTCTAGAAAAAGCCCGGTGGAATGCCGGGAAATCAACCGATACAAAGTTTGGACAACGTTGGAGGACAATGGCGAACGAATTACTACTAAGTTTCTTGGAGCATTCTGCCGTCCGAGAAATGGCAAACGTTGGGCTCGGGAACGCCACCACGGCGCTGTCCAATCTGACGGGCCGAACTTTTGGCATGGATGTGCCAGATGTGGAATCCCTCGAATTTGAGGAAATTCCTAATTTAATTGGAGGAAGCGAAAGCCAGGCAGTGGGCATTTACATGCCCATTACTGGAGATGTCCCTGGGCATATCGTCTTTCTGATGCCTTGGCACAGCGCACAGGCGCTGTGGCGGATTCTTTTGGGATCGCATCCTCAGAGCACCTTCGAGGTCTCGGAAATGGATGCTTCGGCAATGCTGGAAGTGGGGAATATCATCAACAGCAACTTCCTGAATGCTATTGCCGATATGACGGGCTTTGCGATGCACGCAACGCCATCGTCGCTCGCCGTGGAAATGTGTTCGGCGATCATCGACGGGATCATAGTGGAGGCGAGCGATAAAGACCACTATGCGTTGGCGATCCGAACAATCATCAATGATGGTGAAGGCTCAATCGAAGGTTTCTTCGTTTACATACCTTCTGCCTGGGGATTACAAGTTATGGTGTCCAGCTTAGGACTCTCGGAGGCTGCATAAATGCCTGCATTGGACAGTGCCACCCTCGTCGGGATGGCCGAAATTCAAGTCATTAGGGGGACCGGACAACTTACTTGCCTCGGTCTCGGAAGTTGTGTCGGACTTTGCGGATTTGATCCGAGCGGGATCGCGGGAATGGTGCATATCATGCTCCCCGAGGAATTCAACAGCAAAGGGATGGAGAAACCCGGCAAGTTCGCGGACACTGGCATTCCGGCTCTCTTGCAGATGCTGGAGCAGGCTGGCGCAAGCCGCGACCGTCTTGTCTTCGCGATGGCCGGCGGAGCTCAGGTTTTCAAGTTTGGCGCCGCGTCGGAGTCCAAGATGGACATCGGCGGACGAAACGTCCTTGCCGCGAAGCGAGCCATCCAAAACCTGGGATTGAAGTTGGTGGCCGAGGATACAGGCGGAAACTCGGGCAGGACAGTCATTTTCGATATGAATTCCGGGGTCTTCTCCGTGAGAACAGTAACAGGCGGGGAGAGAGCGCTATGCAACTTGAGGGCGTAACCGGAAAAACGTCAGTGACGACGTTAACTCTCGACGATATTGTCGCCAAAACCAGCGATTTGCCGTCGCTTCCTGCAGCGGCGTTGGCCGTCATGCGCGAAACAGATTCGCCGAATGGAACGGCGCAGAGCATCGCCAAATACCTTTCGCAAGACCAGGCGCTTACGGCCCGCATTCTTCGACTGGCGAACAGCGCATATTACGGCCTTTCGCGGCAAATTATGGACGTGCCTGACGCCGTAGTGGTGCTCGGTATGCGCTGCATCCGAAACCTCTGCATGGTCGCTTCCAGCTATCCCTGGATGATCAAACCGTTGAAGGGATACGGATTGGGGCCGAAAGAGATGTGGACGCATTCGTTCGCCGTTGCGGTTGGTGCGCAGTTAGTTGCTTCGAAGTCGCGAGCATCCAGCAGTGATCAAGCTTTCACCGCCGGATTGCTTCACAACTTGGGCAAGGTTGCCCTCAGCATTTGGTTGGAAGACAAACTCGCTGGTTTGGTCGCTTTGGCATGCCGAGACGGATTGACCTTTGACCAAGTCGAACGAAAGCTTCTCGGTTTTGACCACTGCGATGTCGGTTCTCACATGGGTGAGGTTTGGAATTTGCCACGGCCGCTGGTCGATGCGATGCAGTTCCACCATAATCCCAATGGCTGCCCCGAACCCAATCCCCTTGTGGATTGCGTGCACATTGCGGACTACCTAACGATGAGCATGGGTCTCGGATTAGGTGGCGACGGGCTGCGATATGACTTCCAAGAAGAATCTCTGGCTAGGTTGGGCTTAACTGCCGAATCCTTGGATGAATTGGCGGAAGAGTTCATGGTTGCCTACGAACAGCACGAGAGGCTATTCGAGGAAGCTGCGTGACCAAGAAGCGAGTCCTTGTCGTCGACGACTCACCATTGATTCGACAGGTGCTCGCGGACATGTTATCTAGCGAAGCCGACCTTGAAGTGGTCGGCTTCGGCATAAATGGGCTCGACGCTCTCGAAAAACTTGTAACGTTGAAACCCGACGTGATCACCTTGGATATTGAGATGCCGCTCATGGGCGGTCTCGAGACACTCCGGGAGATCATGATTCGTCAGCCGACCCCTACGGTGATGGTCTCGAGCACCACCACAGAAGGCGCTGACATCACGTTGGAAGCGCTTGAGATTGGCGCAACCGATTTCGTTTGCAAACCGAGGCTCGGCAGTTTCATGAGTTTGCGCGAAGCCAAGCACGAGATTGTGGCGAAGATCCGCACCGCCGCTACATCGGCGATCAAAACACTCCCGGCTAGCACGCCGCTAGCTGGAGCGGCCGAGGAAACTGACGGAATTTTGCTGATTGCCGCTTCAACCGGTGGCCCGACGGCGCTTTGTCGGCTATTTTCCAGCTTGCCAAAGCAATTCGGCACGCCGATTCTTATTGTTCAGCACATGCCCGCGAGCTTTACCGCGAGCCTGGCGAAAAGACTTACTGCGCAAGGCTCCGTGCCTTGCCGAGAAGCCGCAGAAGGCGATGTCATCGAGCCTGGACATGCGCTAATCGCTCCGGGCGGGTGGCATATGACCGTTGGACATGACATGCAGGTCCATTTGGATCAGACACCTTGCATGCACGGTGTGAGGCCCTGCGCAGACAGGCTTTTTGAATCGGCAGCTTTCGCATATGGAGACCGGTGCCTGGCGCTCATTTTGACGGGAATGGGCAAGGACGGAGCAAAGGGTGCGCTGGCGATCCGAAATGCCGGCGGCACGGTTCTCGCCCAATCTGCGGAGAGTTGCACCATTTTCGGCATGCCGAAGGCGGCTATCGAGAGTGGCGCCGTTCAAGCCACGTATCCGCTCGATGAACTTGGCGGGGCGCTACTAGAAGCTCTATCGCGGAGGCGGGCGAATGCAGCCTGAGCCCACCGAGTGGAAAGACTTCTTCCGGCTGGTCAAGCGGCGGACCGGTCTCGACCTGAATGATTACAAACAGGATCAAATTCGGCGGCGCATCATCTGCATCGCCCAAGCCAAAAAGGCATCGAACCTCCAAGAATTCTGGAAGCACCTGGATAGCCAGGAAACCGGGATCCAATGGTTTTTGGATAAGTTCGCGATCAACGTTTCGGAGCTGTTTCGAAATCCCGAGAAATGGGAAGAACTGCAAACCCAAATCCTGCCTGACCTGATCGCGCGGTCAGGATATCTGAAGTGTTGGAGCGCGGGCTCTTCCTATGGCGCGGAGGCGTACACGCTCGCCGCGATCCTGCATAAGAATTTCCCGGGTCAGCATCAGATCCTGTGCACGGACATCGACCAGGCGGCGCTATGCCAGCTTGAAGAAGGACTGTTTGCCGAATCCGATATGGCTCGCGTTCCCGCGAACTACTGCATTTACTTTCAACAAGAAAGGGACAAGTATCGAGTTCATCCTGACCTGAAGCGCTATATTCAGTTCAGGCAGGAGAATCTGCTTTCGGCAGAATTCGAGGGTGGGTTCGACTTAATTGCCTGTCGGAACGTGGTGATTTATCTCACCGATGAAGCGAAAGTTAGGTTGAATAAGGCGCTTTACAAAGCGCTAAAACCCGGTGGAGTGCTCTTTGTAGGGAGCACGGAAAGAGTTTTTTCTGCAAAAGAACTCGGATTCACTACAAGTCTTCCGTTTTTTTACCAAAAACCTATGGAGGGGATAACAGAAAAATGGCGAAACGCATCTTAATCACGGACGACGCGCTATTCATGCGAGTCACATTGAAAAACATCCTTACGCAAAGTGGCTTTGAAGTCGTGGGCGAGGCAACGAACGGAGCCGAGTCGATTGAACTTTACAAGTCCTTGAAGCCGGACTTGGTGACGATGGACATCACAATGCCCGAAATGGATGGCATTGCCGCACTGAAGGAAATTCGGGCGCACGATCCGGAAGCAACCGTCCTTATGTGCACAGCAATGGGCCAGAAGAATATGGTGCTCGAGGCCATGCAGGCGGGCGCACGCGACTTCATCGTAAAGCCGTTCGAGGCTGAGCGAGTCGTGGACACCGTCAATAAGCTTTTAGCGGCCTAAGGTTTTAGGGTCCAGGCAGATCACCTGGACCTTTTTACTTAACAATCGCACGGACAACGTCGATATCGACGTTGGGCGGAGCTTTATGCCCCGCGGTCATCTCAATCCGCACCTGGATGGAACTGTCGGCACCGACGTAGGTACTTGCGGGAAGTCCATTAATGTTGAACTCGGTGAAGTTCTTGCCAGCAGATCCGCTTTTAATCATGGCTTCTGACCCGTCGGACCGTCTCAGGTAGATCTTCATTTTTTCGGGCATGGTTTTGGCTTTGATCCGCACCCGGACATCGACGGTCGTCTTGACCATCGAATCGGTCTTAAGGTTAACGATAACCGAGCCGCTAAGCCCGGAGAACACCGCGCTAAAAGTGGCTCCGTCCGCCCGCCGAAGCTTCTTGATGCCGTCACCGGGATCAGAGGTATTCACGAAGCTCAGGCTCTCGATGGGCGCGCCCCAACCTTTTGCTTCAGATGGGTCAACAACGAAGAAGCCAGCATTCATGTCGGAGATGATTACATTCCCACTTGGGAAACCAGCCCAAGCGCCCCAGGCTCCGGCAAACTGCTTGCCAGATCCATTGAAAGTGTCGAAGTGTCCCGATTCTGACAGCTCCGTTGGGTTGGCCAAATTGTAGACACGCAACCCTTGTTTGTAAGCGGCCAACATTAGGAAGTTGTCTTGGATCATGGAGTTGTGATCGATGGCATTGATCGGGTTCACAAATTTCTTCACGTAAACCGGGTTTCTCAGGTCTTCGACGTTGATGATGTGGGTTGCCGCATCGGCGACGATGTTATTGGATTCGTCGAATTCGTCGTTCAGGTAGATGAACCGCCGGTCCTCACTCAACGCTCCGCTGTGGCAGTAAAAGTCATTGCGATCCGGTATGTATTTGATATAGCCAAGCCTTTCCATAGCCGGCACGTTCCGGCCTTGAGCGTCGGCTGTAGCGGTGAAGTCCACAATGTACATTCCGCCTTTTGTGCCGTTGCCGCTAAAGAGGAAGCCGATGTCCTTTCCGGCAAAGCTTCCCGTGGTGTAGCGCGTGAATAGGGAATCGTGAACATATTGCTCACTCCAGGTGGCCACTAGGGCTGGCTGCACGGGATTCTGGCAATCGTAAACCCGCAGACCGTTCACATCGCCGCCGTTCACTACGAGCAGTTTGCTTGTGGGAATGGCTTGGATGGTGTGGCCGCGTGAAGTATTGGTGGTTAAGATTCCCGCCAGGTTGATGACGCCATTATCGACTTCCCTGAGATCAATGATCTGGACACCGCCG
>JAFAFM010000284.1 GCA_023423495.1 Armatimonadota bacterium | reverse complement strand
CGCTGAAACAGCTCGAGATCATTGCCCGCCAATACTCGGAAACTGTGGATCGTCTCCAGCGCGAGATCGCATCTTTGCGCGGCGTTCTGAACTTGCCCGAACTTGCCGGTCGAACCAAAATACCGGCCACGGTTGTGGGCTATTTTCCGAATGAGAACCGTATCACGCTCTCGGTGGGGGAGAATGTCGGTGTAAAACCGGGCTTGGCCGTGGTAACGGGCGAGGGGTTGGTCGGGACAATCCAAACCGTAGGTAAGTCCGAATCCCAAGCGATTCTGATTTCCGATCCGAACCGGAAAATCGGGGCCTTGGTGATCACGAGCAATCCACCTTCCACGGGACTCATTAAGGGCGAGAACGCCTCCGTATTGGTGCTGACGATCGATGCTTCGATGCCGGTCGAAAGTGGCGACCTCGTTGCCACATGGGGGTTCAGCGGGTTGATTCCTCGCGGGATCCCAATCGGCCGGGTAAGCCAGGTGTATAGCGATCCAACCACCGGATCGAAGCGAGTCGAGGTGTTTCCCAGTGTGTCGATGGGGAATGTGCGTGAGGTGCTGGTTCTGAAATGAAGGGCTTCTCCTCGGTGATCGTTTCCGTAGTTGCCCTTTGGATCGGAGCGGTGCTGCAGCAGGCGATCGCTCCGCGGCTTTCGGTATTCGGAGCCCAGCCCGACTTCCTACTCGTCGTGCTGTCGCTGCTCGGCATGTATGCCAGCCGAATCGGAGGGGGCCTGATCGGCTTCCTTGCCGGACTCTTTGCTGGGGCGATTACCGGCGCCAACATGTCCCAATTCATCTTCAGCCGGACGATCACCGGATTTTGCGTCGCCTGGGCGCGTAGCTTCGGCCTGGACGCCAACGCATTCTCGGCGGCCGTGAACACGGTGATCGTGACGATCTGCGCGCAATTCATCTTGATGTTTTTCGCTCCGCCTCCCGGCATCATGAGCTTCGTCGGAGCTACAATAGCATCAGCGATGGTCAACGGGGTCCTCGCGGTGCCCGTTCACGCGTTGCTGAGAAGGATTCTCGGTCCCCAAACCGCTTAAATTCGGTCAAGGAAGAATCTTCAGGTACGAAGAATGAGCCAACACGTTAACATCCTGGATATGGCCCGCGAACAGCTTGCCGTGGCCGCCAAGTATCTCGATCTGGATGAAGGCCTCCATGCCGTCCTCGCCCAGCCCGTCCGCCAATTGATCGTACACTTTCCGGTCGTCCTCGACAATGGAGAGGTTGCGGTTTTCGAGGGTTACCGAGTCCACCACAACTCGAGCCGGGGCCCAACCAAGGGCGGAATTCGATACCACCCGGACGTGGACGTCGAGGAAACCACCGCACTTGCGATGTGGATGACCTGGAAGTGCGCTGTAGCCAATATTCCTTACGGTGGAGCCAAAGGTGCGGTCAAGGTCGACACCAAGCAGCTTTCCAAGCGGGAGCTAGAGAAGCTAACTCGCCGCTACATTTCCGACATCGGCATCTTGGTCGGTGAGCGTAGCGACATTCCCGCTCCCGATATCGGCACTAACGCCCAGGTCATGGCCTGGATCATGGACACCGTTTCGATGCACACAGGCCACACCGTGCCCGGCTGTGTAACCGGCAAGCCAATCGAATTGGGAGGCTCAGAGGGACGCGTCGAAGCCACAGGAAGGGGTGTCATCGTCGCCGCCGAAGAAGCCGCCAAGACTTTGAACATGGACATGAACGGCGCAAAAGTCGTAGTCCAGGGGTTTGGCAATGTTGGATCGGTTGCCGCTCGGTTGGCAGAAGAAGCAGGGGCTACGATTGTTGGGATTAGCGACGCGCTGGGCGGCATCTACAATGAGAAGGGCCTTCCCATCTCCGAGTTGGTGCATCGCTATAGTGGTCGAGAAGGTGGCATTCGTGAGTATAAGGATGCTCAGCCGATGGACAATGCTGCGCTTTTGGAGCTTCCGTGCGACATCCTCATTCCCGCCGCGATTTCCGCCCAAATCACGAAGGAGAACGCGCACAAGATTCAGGCCAAGCTGGTGGTCGAGGGAGCGAACGGCCCTTGCACTCCAGAAGCTGACCACATCCTCTCAGACCGGGGAATTCACGTTGTGCCCGACGTTCTGGCCAATGCGGGCGGCGTGATTGTCAGCTACTTCGAGTGGGTTCAAGACCTCCAAAACTTCTTCTGGGAAGAAAATGAGGTTAACAACAAGCTCACGAGGATCATGCGGCATAGCTATGCGGCCGTGGACGCAACCATGCGGTCTCACAAGACGGATATGCGTACTGCGGCGTACATCATTGGCGTCAAGCGCGTTGCGGAAGCCACGATCAAGCGCGGCATCTATCCTTAAGGAACCGGAGCACCTTTCCGGGTGTTTTTCCCGGCGTTTTGAACTAGAGGTACGCTATGAACCTACGAAGCTGAAGGCGGTCTGCTTGCTTAAAATTGAAGAAATCCTGAAAAGCCTTCCCCACCGATATCCGATGTTGCTGGTCGACCGGATCATCGAGATGGATCCGGGGAAGCACTGTGTCGGCATCAAAAACGTAACCGTTAACGAGTCTTTCTTCCAAGGGCACTATCCAGGCATGCCGATCATGCCGGGCGTTTTGATCGTAGAAGCATTAGCGCAGGCGGGCTGCTTGATGCTCTTGCATCAAGAGGAGCACCGTGGCTTGATTCCGGTGATCGGCGCTATCGACAACG
>JAFAFM010000251.1 GCA_023423495.1 Armatimonadota bacterium | reverse complement strand
ACGCAGACTTCTCGAGCGCTATTTTCCAGCCTCGATTCCGAGTCGGCTACATCCAGTTGAATTCCGACCCCAATGTTCCATTGCCAACTGGGAACATCCGGGTGTACTACCGCTTCCAATTCACAGGAGGAATTTCTGCAGGTTCGATTGCAGGGATTGCTGCCGGTGGGGCGAGACAGGATGCCGTGGCGGTCGACTACGATACGCGACAGCTGATGTCGGTACTGTTGACGATCCGCAACTATCCGCAATCGAACATTCCGAATCCGCAGACGGTGACTCTGTCAGCAACGGCAAAGGTCCGGAACTACCTTAGGTGAAACAACGAATGATCGCAACTTCCAACCCGACGATGCGAACCAAGAAAAGCGGCCAAACGCTGATCATCGCCCTGTTGATCTTAGGTGTGCTGCTTATCCTGGGCTTCGTCTTCTTGGGTCTTATTAGCCGCAATATCGCCACTGGTGTTCGCTCGACGCAGCGCTCGATCGGTAATGACCTTGCGGAGGCGGGGATTCGGTACGCCCACGGACAGCTTCTCCGAAGCGGATTCGGGGCAGACTGGCGTGTGCCGCTTACCCCGGGTTTGGGATTGCGAGATCCGGACTACGATTACTTGAAGCCAGGTGGACCCGATGGGCTGGGGAACTATGGCCGACTTGGATATGACCAAGGTAGAGCGCTCGTACGAATTCGATACGGACCAAGCGATGCCAATGTCTACAGCAGCAACCCGACTGGTCCGCTGATCATCCCGGGCCGCGCTAAGAACTATTTGATTATCGAATCGGTCGGTAAGCCCGGTGTGGTGAACCTGAACGACCCCACAACCGCCCGTGAGACGACGACCGGCATCGACCGGGAACGCCTTCAAACCCGCAAGCTGATTGCTTTCGCTTCGATTGGCATAACCGAACAGGCGTATTTTGTCACCAATAAGTACAGCGTTAGCCGACCCGCTGAATTTGGAGCGCCCGATGAACTAGGAGCCCGCTACGGCGATACGGTTGGCGGCACGTTCAATAACGTCCAAATTCCAACTCAACTGGGCGATATGCAGGTCATGCCCGACCGAAATGGCAACTTCACCTTGCAACCGTACGGCGGTTCAGCCTGGTTCAACACCGACGTCATTTTCCACGGCCCGATCCGCAGCAACTTGAACAAGTATTACGGCGATGCGATCGTCAGCACGGGCTCCATGATCGGTGCGAACGACCCGACCTCCATCCTGAATATTGTCGGGACGGACATTGTGGGCAACGTTTGGACTCCGTTCTCCTTCACGCTGGCCAACACTTCCGCGACCAGTCTAAATAGTCGCAGCAGTGCGTTCTCAACCGCTCGCGGCACGGTCCGAGATGGTTTGGCCGGGGCGGACGCCGACGGCTTCACGCGCGGTAACCGAAGAAAAGAACCCCCGAGCTTCCGAGACGAAGATCCTGCGACCGGCGAAAGCATCTACCGAACGATCAGCCGGGATAGCGGCGCAATCGTCGGCGGCGACCAGGGATCTGGCGCCTTCGGCCACGGTCGAAACGTTTACGTGAACAACTTCAGCGACCGGCAGAACAAGATCGACGAGCAGGGTCGAGAAGTTGCGGAAACCAACGAGTCGTTGGTTTATGACTGGCTCAACCCCAACAACGGACAGGCTGGATCTGGTTGGCAGGGTCCTTTCTATGTGCCTCGCGGTGCGTACCTTCAACTGGTTCCGGATGGATTCCTGATTCTTAGAGACAGCCGCGCTCCCGCAAATGAGCGAACGTGGCGCACGGTCGACGGAACAGATACCACGAACACGCTGAACCGCTATCGAATTGCCCGCTTTGGCAACAAGCTTTTCATCGCGAACACTTACTCCGCGTTCGCCGGAGGAATCACGATCAACAACGCATCCGCCGCCGATATCCGCGCGGCTGGTTTGCCGTTCGATGGCGTGGTTTACTTCGAGGGCAACGTTAGGGTTCGCGGAACCATCCCCACCGACGTCCAGATGACCGTCGTTTCCGGGGGAACTGTTTACGTCGAAGGCAGTATCACCAAGGGAGTGGTCCAGTCGACTTCAAGCTTTGATCAAGGTGGCGCGGCCGGTTCCCGAATCAACATGTCCAGCCGCTCGATGTTGATGCTCGCGGCCAAGGATTTCGTTGCTCTCAACACCAGCCAATTCTTCGGCTTGGCGCCTTCCCAGATCGTGGAAGAGGTAAACGATATTGCCGGAGCCTCGGAGTACAACCCGGTCCGCATGCGGCGGCAAATTACTCCTGGCGCTCCATCCAGCTACCAATTCCGCGCGGAGCTGCCGCTCAATCCAGACAGTGGCAATCCCGCCAATCCAAGCACTTGGAAGCCTTATGCCGCCGCCTATGAGGAGTTCAACTCGTCGAACTTCATCAACGCGGGTCTGCTTGTGACTCACACGATGGATGACGGCCCTGCCGCAAACTCATTCATCTCCTTGGATGTCAACTTCGGGTTGGATAACGTAGGGCCTAATCCGGCTGACTGGCAGTATCTTTTCAAGCTGAATCGAAATCCGGCCGCCGCTCCGTTTAACGTTTTCGACCCATTCCAGGTCAACAACGCCTCGGATTTCTTCCCCTACAACACACCAGGCTTCATCGAGAACTTCTACGGCGCGCCGCAGCAGGATTACGGTCCTGTCTACGGCATCGGCGCCGAATCTTGGCAACGGTATGGTCGGTTTGAATCGACGTTCTTCCCAGTCGCGGAATCCAGCGGCGTCGCCGGAGGATACGGCACGTTCCCGCTGATTCCGACACCTGCTGAGCACGGCACTTATCAGCTGTTGGCGCAAGAGACCAACGACTTCAATTTCCGGTTCAATGACATCGGTACGAACTCAAGCAACGACTACCTCATCGCTCGTGCGGCGATGCTGCCCAACGACGTTCGGATCGAAGCGTCGCTCTATGCTGAAGAAGGTTCGCTCTTCGTCATCCCGGGTGCGTGGTTCAACCCTAATCCGAATGATCGGCGTGACACCTACTTGGCACGTGTTCAAGCCGTGGGGCAGGCACAGGCACAATCCGAGCGATATCTAAACTATGGCGCGGCGCCCATCACTCCGTTCTACGGCGAGCCGCTGGATGTCCGAGTCCGAATCGTTGGTGCAGTCAGCCAGAACATGCCGGCTCCGATGAGCCAGCAAGCGGAGTGGCTGAAGAAGTGGGGATGGATCCCGCGTGCTCTTGGCGACACGGGCCGTCTGATTCCCCAGCAGCACGTTCCCACGGGTTTCGACTTAGCTTCCGATCTTTACGTGCCCAATTTGATCATCTCCTACGATCCGGCCCTAGGAAGCGGTCGAGCGTGGGACCCTGCATTTGGCGCCCAAGGCCCGTTCTTCTGGCAGAATCCAGCGATTCGTCTGGACGATGACGGGCGCATGCTGGCTCCGATGCCCAGACTCCCTGTGAGTCCAACATTGGCCTACTTTGGCGAGGTGAATCCGTAATGTTTCGAAGATTGGCCGGAATTGCCACCATCGGCACGCTAGCGCTGGTGGCATTGGCACAGCCGCAAAGCTATGCCCAGCGTGGAACTCAGGTTCGCGCTGGCGTTGCGCTTTTGGAAAGCTCCCAAGTTGCGGGCGTTCCTGCGAATCCAACGCCGTTTGTTTGGCACAACTTGGATTCAAATCGAAGCGTAAAACCGGCTGGTTGGAATCTTTACAATCCTAATGCGCCTGGCCAAGCGACTCCTGCCATCGTGGCTCGCTGGACCCTGCTCGCGGGCGTCGTCGGTGGTGGCGCTCCGGCGAATCTGGAGCGGATCAATAAGCGCCATGCTGCCTACTGGGAAGTGCGGGTTAGCCAAGCGAGCGATGCCCAAATGGCGAATTATGACGTTCTGTTCGTCAACGCGGCGAACAACGTTTCCTTGAACTCAGCCGAGCGCGAGAAGCTTCGCCAGTTCATCGATCGCGGAGGCGTGCTTTGGGTCGAAGTGGCAAACATGAATGCCGTCGACTTCAACAACCTCTACCAAATCAACGGTTTTCCCATCCCGTTCATGGTTCAGAACGTTGGAGCGGGCGTCGGCAACCTGGACGTCTTCCACCCTGTTTTAAGCTATCCGTACGCGTTTAATATCACCAACCTCGACTATTTGAACAATGGTGGCGTTGGGCTGGGCTTCACGCAGTCCACGCTCGCGGGAGCATCCAGCGGGCTGAATCCCGCGAACCCGGCGGATTGGTTTAAGCTGAAACCGGTTGTGCTTCAATCGGGCGTGGCAACGATGATGGTCGGCCGCATTGGCGACGGCTTCATGGTCATTACCTCAAGAAATGCCAGCCACTTCTTGAACCGACTTCGGGATACGACCTCACCGTCCGGCTACTTCGACAACAACCAGTACTACGCGGGCGACACCCGCGGCGCATTCGATCGCGGATCGGACGTGATCGGCAAGCTGGCAGTCAACATTATCAGCCTCGGCTCCAGTTCAGAGCAGCCGGGAGGAGGAACGAGAAAATCCAACAGCAGCCCGGTGGATATCAGCGCTCCTCTGTTGAAGCGGTTTGACGCTCAGATTAATGGCCTCGACCAAGGCGCGAAGAATTCTTTCCCCGTGGCGGCTTATAAGGGTCTGGCCGTTGTGTCCGCGAATAATCAGGTTTACGTCTTCGATGCCAATCCGAAGCAAGATCTGGATGGCGACAGCAATCCAGACGATGGTGTTCAGGACTATTCACTGGGCAGCAACTTGGACCTGGTGTGGACGAGCAACGTCCTCTTTGGCCCGATCAGCGCTCCTACGTGTGTCGAAGTTGCTCAACCCGCTGGTACACCGGTCGACCAAATTCTTGTAACTCAGGCGGACGGAAGCGTCGTGGCCTTTAATGCTTTTCCAACCAACGCGGCAGGCCAAATCTTGCCGGGGCCGCACGGCCCAGCGTATACGGTGACCGCGCCGACGCCCGTTGCGTCGGTGGATACCAACGCGATCGGACATGGTCCATACGCGCCTACCTATCACGAAGGCTTAGTCTACGTCGCAACAAATCCGGGCTCGCCCAACGTGACCGGCCAGGTTTGGATCATGGATCCATCCAATGGCGTGGGTGTTACCACGGGCGCACAACGCTGGTTGGTGGGCGATCCGCTAGCTCAAACGATTCAACAAATTTCGGCCGCACCCACTGTTGGATACATTCCGATTGCGGACAATTCGGGTGGTCTGGACCGAGTTGTGTACGTTCCAACGCGTCCTGGCTCAACATTAGCGGGCCCGAATGCCGGCATTTACAGCTTGTGGGCGGGCGTCCGCGGAGAGAGTCCGATTACGGCCTCCTCAACCGTTCCAGGCTCACTGACCGTTGTAACCCGCGCTTCTCAACGTGGATTGTGGGCAGTAACGGGGCCGGGTGCGCTCGGTATTAAGCTGACAGTTATTAAGCCAAATGGCGACCCATTGCGGATCGACGAGATGAATGCATTGTTCAACGGATCGATCACCCAGAGCTCGGCCGGAATCCTTGATTTCGGCCTCACCGGAGCTTGGGATGCGACCTACAGCGTTCGCGTCGATTACACCATCGACTGGGGTCGAGGGCCGGCGGCTAGTCAAGCGCTCCTGCGTGGCAACATTTTCTTGCCGGATGATCCGAACAACCGACGAACCATCATCGGCAATATCGCGATGAGCGCTCGCGGAACCATCTACGCGGTTCATAGCACCACCAACGACACGTCAGGTGGCGAGGGCGGAGCCTTTTACGCATTCCGAGAGCAGGGGCAGGGCGCTTTCAAGTGCGTTGCTCGTTACGATGCTTATCGAACGCACCAAATCAACCTGAACCAATCGCTACCGCAGACGGTTTTGACGACTGTTGCCGACAACGATCCGCTGGAGAATGTTGTTCCGGGCGGAATTTTGAATGGCACGGACAACCGGATCACCTTTACGACCGGGCCAGCCGTGCGTGGGGACTTTGTCTATGCCGCGGGCGTGATGCGCAAGACCGGAGGAATATCTTCGTTCGTGCCATTTACGGTTCTGTTTGCCTTCAAAGCGGAACCCGAAGCCCCCGAAATTCAGGTTGGAGAAATCAATGGGGGGTTCTCACTTGTACAGGCGGACATGGTCCGATCGGTCTATAAGAGCCAACCAACCCAACTGAGTGTTGCAAC
>JAFAFM010000246.1 GCA_023423495.1 Armatimonadota bacterium | reverse complement strand
GTCATGACCAGCGAGCGCACTCCAATCCGTCCGATTTTTTTGATGTCTCCCAGTTCAGCAACTCCCAACATGAGCGCGCTGAAGAGAAGCGGAATGACCACCATAAAAATCAGATTCAGAAATATTTCGCCAATCGCACTTGCCCAGTCGATTGAGCGCTGCAAAACCTCGGTATCGGTGACGAATCGCTTAGCGAGTAATCCACAAATGGCACCCAACACCAACCCCGTGAGGATCTTGGTATGAAGGGCCATACCCTTCCGACGTCTTGGTTCGACTGCTCCTGTTTGCATGCACTTTCCTTTTGGGATCGAATTCCAGACGAAGTTACCCGCCAATTCAGCGCGGCATTTCTAGGATTCAGTTGGAGTTATGATAAATAGGGATGCTGATTACTACCTTGCTTGCGGCTTTATCCACTCAGCTTGCGCAGCCCGAGGCAGTCTGCGTCGATTTGCGCGGGAATCAGGTGGTTCCGCTAGCGAGAAAAGCTCCCAAAGCAAAGGCGACCGTGTTGATTTTCTATCTGGCACACTGCCCGATTTCCCGAAAAATGACACCCGAGATCAATCGGCTTTACAAGGAGTTTTCTCCCAAGGGAGTTCGCTTCTACATGGTGCACGAGGATCTCACACTTTCCCGCGAAGAAGTGGCGGCGGAAGCTAAGGAGTTCGGTTTGCTGCCCACGGTGGTAATCGATAAATGGCGATCGCAGGTCAAATACGCCCGCGCTATGCAGAGCCCGGAAGCCGTGGTTTACGATTCCGCACTAAAGCTACAGTATCAGGGTCGAATCTCAAATCTTTTCTATGGGTTGGGCAAGATGCGTTCCGCAGCCACCAAGCGCGACCTTCGCGATGCCTTAACCGCTGTGGTGTCCTCAAAGGCGCCTGCCGTCGCCCGGACTGAGCCCGTCGGATGCATTCTTCCCAAGTACTGATGCTGCAATCCGAAGTTAAGACTTCAACCATGTGCCTGGCGGGAATCGGCTTGGCCGATCTCGTGATTACAGTTTTGCTTCTCCGCATGGGCATGGCCGAAGGAAATCCGCTGTTCGGGAGGCTCTTGATTTTCGGCCCTTGGGCGTTTGTTCTGGGCAAGGTGTTGTTCCTTGCGGGACCGATTTTGATTCTCGAATATGCTCGTCGTACTCATCCTGAATCCGCAGAGCAGGCAACCTGGATAGCATTCGTTGCTTATGCGTTTTTGCTTTGCCTTCAATTCATTCGCATCGGATCGTAGGCCAGGTTCGTCCTGTGGTTTGACGCATCCGTGCTTTGGTGCGGCGTCGAGTTGACGGGAGGAAGGAATTGCAACCTAATACAAGTTCATCTGGAGACTTTGTCGCCGATAAGGTGATGGCGATATTAGTCTTCATCGGGGCGGCTTGCGGATTGTGCGCGGGTGCCATGCTTGCGGGGCTATCTGGAATGGTGGGTGCATTGGGCGCCGCCGGCGCTGCGAGTGGCGGCGGAACGGAAGCCGGTGCCGTCGCCGGAATGGGCGCCTTGGGTGTCGTTTTTGGCATCGCTTACATCATTCTCGCCGTTGTTGCCGTAATCGGTGCCATCGGCATGCTGCAAACAAAGCGCAAAGGCTTCATGCAAGTGATGATGGTCATGGGCATCCTCGCTCTGCTCAGCCTTGTTGGCCTCATCCTTTGGAATACTGGATTCAGCGGGATCACTGGTCTCGTTATAGATTTGGCTTTGGCCGGCTATTGCTGGGGGCGCCTTAACGGCAAGATTGGGCCCGCGCTTCCCGGATAAATCTGTTCATTCATAATTCCTGGCGATGTCGATCGCCAGGAATCTCTCCATAATCCAGGATCGAATCCGTCGTGCATGCGATTCTGTCAATCGTGATCCTGCAGAGATCACGCTTATCGCGGTTACCAAGACGGTTTCCGCAGACGACATTAAGCTTGCGTACGATTTAGGCCATCGCTGCTTCGGTGAGAGCCGACTTCAAGAAGCTCAGCCAAAGATCGAGCAGCTCCCAAATGATATCGATTGGCACTTCATCGGCCATCTCCAATCGAATAAGGCGAAGAAGGTTACCCAGCTATTCGATTGCATCCACACGCTTGACTCCGAAGCCCAACTTAAAGAAATCGTCAAAGCCAACCGAGAAATTCGAGCTTTTATCGAAGTGAATATTGCGGAGGAGATGCAAAAAGCAGGCATTTTGACGGAGTCTCTTGACGAATTTGCCGCAACCGTCCTACACTATCCACAAGTTCATTTAGCCGGACTGATGACTATCGGACCAGCGACGGATGATTTGGCAGTGACGCGTAAATGTTTCCGCGAACTGAAAAGTCATTCCCGTCGTTTAGGATTATCGAAGCTCAGTATGGGAATGAGCGGAGATTTTGAAGTGGCGATCCAGGAAGGAGCTACCCACATCAGAGTCGGAAGCGCGATTTTCGGATCTCGCAACTAATAAGGAGAAGATTCATGGAAGAGATGGTTCTCCAGGAAAAACCTGGAATTTTTTCACGGCTGGCGGGAATGCTCCGCCGCGAAGACGCGCTGGCTGAAGATTACGAAATGGAAGCCACGCCAGAGCATCGCGCATACACTCTCAAGTCCGCTGCCCGATACACGATCACCGTGCGTCGACAAATTACATCCTTCGAGGATGCGATGGCCGCGGCTAACGGTTTGAAGTGCGGCGAACAGCAGATTTTAAATCTGTCCTCCACGGAGTCAGCCCTTCGACAGAAAATTGTCGACTTCATGTGCGGCGTGAACTACGCCCAAGAAGGTACGTGGGAAGAGATCGGAGACAACATTTTCTTGGTTGTCCCTGGCAACGCTTACGTGGAAGTGGCACCGGCCACTCCTCGTATGAACGCGGTAAAGAACTAGCTGACTAAGCGGCTTGTCGAGCATCGGCAAGCCGCTAAAACAGTCCGGCGTTGGCAAGCGTTTGCTCTTGCATCCGCTCGTAGGCGATCTCCGCAAGCCGCTCCAAATTAACAACATCTTCACGGTTGTAGGCGATCAAGCGCTCCAATGCTTCTTCGTCCCTATTGCGTTCATAGCGACGCCAAAGAAGAATCGCATCGTAGCCATTCATGCCGTCCGTTTCTGGGCTGCGCTGGATGCCGAACTGCTTCTCGATCCCCTTCAATCCCCCGCGGATATCGCAGCGTCGGAGCGTTGGGCATAAATCCAGATGGATTTGGTCAAAGCGGACCCCAAACGCCTTTTGCAATACGGGTATGTCGAAGCTCGATCCGAAGAACGTCACGATCATGCTGTAGTTGGAAATGATGTCCCGGAAATTTCCCAAATCTTGGCCCTTGACCAGGCAGCGATAGGATTTTCCGTCATAGAGGCCGATCGTCGTGATGGACGCAGGGTTCTGACCACCATCCGTTTCAATGTCCAGATAGACACATGAGGACCGGAAATGCGGAAAAGCTCTCCAGGCCTCCTTCATGCCCAAGGAATGCGTAAAGAACTGGTGATGTCCAGTTTCTAGAGACCGGACGCTGGACTGCACGAGCCGCCGAAAAGTCTCCTTATCGGCGCCGCCAATTTTGAACCTACTGAGGTTGTCTAGGTAGTGCGTCCAAGAATTACAACCTTGCATCCAGAGTGAGGCCTCAGTTTCCGGCCCCACTCCAGGAATATGGATGAAGGTTTGGGGAAGCAATTAGTCTTGAATACCGCCGGCGGCCTTAGTGGGCGCTTCACGAGTCTTGACGGTGTCAGGACTCACACCGAACTGCTGCTCCGGTAAGCCAACGCCGAGTCCATGGTTCCCCCAGTATCTCTTTTCCTTCGGGTCGAACCAGAAGAGCCCGGTGTCGAGATTCTTATCAAATTCGCCATAGAGTCGGACGAATCCATTTCCGCTGAACTTGGCCTTCAAATCCCGACCAAACCACTGGATGGCTCGAAAGTTACCTTTCAACGTGAGCTTTCCGGTCCCGAACCATACTTCGCGGTTCCTTTCCTTGTTCGAGTACTCACGTCGTACATTCCCCTCGGGAGTGATCGTTCCCTTAAGCTCACTTACCAGCACACTTCCGGTGAAAGACATCGTTAGGTCGCCGCTAGGAAGGACATCACCACGCGGAAGAATCTTGAAGCTACCAACGTTCGTTTCGAACCACAGGTCGTCTCTTTCGCTCGAGACCTTCATGTTGTTGTAGTCAGGTGGCACGTACTTCGTCGGCACCTGCGCGATGACGATCGCCGCACCGATGGCAACGAATATGCCGGCAATCGACACCTTTCTGAGGTCTTTGGAACGAGTGATGAGCTTCATCGTGGTAATTTTATCTCACTGGGCATGATAGACGCGCCGCAAAGCGGCGTAGATAGCGTAGCCGAGAGAGCAGCTATGAAGTTTCGTTTTGGTCCGATATTCACAGTTCTCCTGGTCGCGGCCGCGATCATCGGCGTCTCCGTCGCATTCATTGCTAACGCTAGCCCGTACGTTTCAGTTTCCGAAGCCCGCAAATCGGGTGCCACAAACGTCCATCTGAAGGGATTTTTGGACAAAGGCAGCATTACCAACGACTTTGCCAGCCGAAAGTTACGATTTCGTGTGAAAGACGTGAACGGCGAAGCCATCACAGTTGTTTATAGTGGTGCGCCACCCCAGGATATGAGTCAAGCCACTGAGATCGTCGCTATCGGATCCATGCAAGGAAACGAATTCCACTCGAACAAACTGTTAGTCAAGTGCCCATCTAAGTACGAGGGAACCGACAAGGTCAAGGTTTAGCGTGGAGAATCAACTTCCGCCTATGCCTGATGCCCCCGCCTGGGGCATGATCGTCGGGTCGGCCGGCAAAATTCTCGTCTTTGCGGCCATTGCCTTTTTCGTTTTGTCTGCGATTGGCTGGGCAATGAAAAAGCCGCTTCTCGGCAAGATTGGGTTTTTTGCCGGGGCATTATCGCTGTTTGCAACCTTCGGCTGTCTGGCCAGCCTTTTCTTGGGCAACCAGTTCCAGTACGAATACATCTTCAGCCATAGTGAAGCTAACCTGGCGCTGAAATACAAAATTGCCGCCATTTGGTCCGGACAGCAAGGTTCCTTTCTCCTCTGGGCAGTTTGCTCCGCAATCTTCGGACTGCTAGCCGCGGGGAAAACTGGCCTTTACCGTCGCTGGTTTACGATTCCTTATGCCCTTTTCTTAGGCTCTCTGGCTGCCATTCTCGCGTACGAGACGCCGTTTAACATCATTCCGGAAATTGCCGAATTGGCAAAGCCGGTTGTTCCACCCAGTGGAACGGGACTGACACCTGCCCTCCAAAATTATTGGGTCGTCATCCACCCTCCGACAATCTTCCTCGGCTTTGGATCTCTAACCGTACTTTTCTGTTGGGCCATCGCTGCGATGGTTGAGAGAAATCCGATCGACTGGGCAAAGATGATTCGTCCATGGGCGATTCTCTCCACATCGATACTGGGCCTTGGACTCATGATGGGTGGCTTCTGGGCTTATGAAACCTTAGGATGGGGAGGCTTCTGGGCTTGGGATCCGGTTGAGAACGTCAGCTTTGTTCCCTGGGTGCTCGGCGCTTGTCTCATCCACGGCCTCATAATCCAAATCACCCGTGGGCGATATATCGGAGCAAACATCCTCCTTGCAGGCCTTCCCTTTATTGCCTTTGTTTATGGCACGTTTCTAACCCGCTCCGGCTTTCTCGGTGACTCCAGCGTACACAGCTTCGCGGAAATGCAGCGAGGCGCGCTCTGGGTTTTGGTGGGGTTTGGCGCAGTGGCCCTGGTCAGCTTCTTGGCGCTTTACTTTACTCGCGGGATCCGCTTGAATCGAGAATTCTCGGTCGGATCAACTCCGAAGGGGATCAATCGCGAATCGTACTATCACTCGGCGATTCTTTTACTCTGCGGGATTGGCGTCGCGACGGCAATCGGCATGAGCATGCCGTTCCTCTCTTCTCAGATCGCAAAGAAGAACGTCGCCATCGAAGAGTGGCTGTACCACCAAGTTCTGGGATGGGCATACATCCCACTGATGATCCTTGTCGG
>JAFAFM010000240.1 GCA_023423495.1 Armatimonadota bacterium | reverse complement strand
CGTGAAGGACGCACTAAGGAACCTTGCCCGGCGAATCGATAAGGCGCTGCCTCGGACCACGGACAAAATGACCGCTCTTCACCTGCAGGACTCACGATCGGAGATCGAGAAGATCTTGCTCGGCAAGAAGACCGCCAGCGCTCCTGCCCCGTTCGACTTCTCCTCCCTCTTCGGCTTCAAGAACCGCAACATTTGCGGAGATCAGGGTCACCAGCACAGCCTGCTGGACGAGGATAAGTAAACCAATTCCCTCCTTCAAGCGAGTTAGCTTGGGGGAGGGTCAAAGGCCGTTCTGCAAGAACATCTGGCCGTTCTGCAAGAGCATCTGACCGTTACACAAGTGCCTGGCCGGTTGTCAACGATTTCGAAGCGTATAGATATTCCGGTGCGTTAAGAGGCTAGGGTGAACGGGGTGGACCAGCCTTCCTCCTTACTGATTTGTTTATCTCTGTGTCTGAGGAACAGGGGGTAAGTTCATTGCGTATCCCGAGGAAATCATGGTCAGTTCTCTTCTTGCCTTCACCGTTTGCCTCATCGCCCCGCAAGCTGAACCGCAGGAAGCCTTCGATGCGCGGATGAACCGCACCTTCCAGGCGAGCGGCGTACCAGGTGCGGTGGTGCGGGTGTGGAAAGACGGAAAGACCGTGTACGAGTCTTCATACGGCGTCGCAGACCTTGACACCAAGGTTGCCGCGAGTCAGAAATTCGCCTTTGAGATTGGATCGCTGAGCAAGCAGTTTGTGGCGGTTTGCGCACTCATGCTGGTCAAGGAGGGCAAGCTCAAGCTGGACGAGCCGATCGGCCAGGTTTTGGATGGGCTACCCGAGGCTTGGCGGCCGGCGACAATCGACCAGATCATGCACCACATGTCCGGCATCCCCGACTATGAGGAGATTGCCGGCTACGATTTCTACAACCTTCCCCGCAAGCCCGAAGACATCATCGCGGAAGCTAAGAAAAAGGAGCCCGCATTCAAGATTGGCGACCGATTCGAGTACAGCAACACGGGCTACTACCTGATCAGCAGGGCCGTGGAGAAACGCTCCGGTTTGCCGCTCGCCAAGTTTATGAAGGAGCGGCTTTTCGATCCGCTGGGGATGACAAGCACCTACACCGACACCCGTCCGGCGGGCGTGACCCCGATGACCGGCTACCACAGTCGAACGGGGTTGCGAGTGAAGCAGCCGCCGATCGCCTGGAGTTCAACTCTCGGCGCTGGCGGGATCGTTTCCACCCTGGATGACATGATGAAGTGGGACCAGGCGCTCTACACAGACAAGCTTTTGGACCAAACCCTCCTCTCCAAGATTTGGAGCTCCACCAAGTACAACAATGGGCAGACCAACAACTATGGATACGGCTGGATCACGACCGCTTTTCGCGGCCAAAGGGAGCTGAACCACTCCGGCCAGACCAACGGATTCACGTGCATCTACCGTCGCTATCCGGAGCAAAAGATGTCGGTCCTGGCGTTCGCCAACACGTACGGCGGGAATGTCTTCGGCTTGGCCCGTGCCGCCCAGATCCGATACATTCCAGGTCTGGATTACCGACTGCTCACTCCGGCCACCAATGCGGACGCGGACAGGACGAAGCAGCACTTGGACTACATTCGGCGCGCAGTTTTTGGAACAGGCGATCTATCCGTTTTGGCGCCGAATGTCCGCGATCTGGCAACGTTAGACCGATTCGCGGAAACTCGCAAACAGCTACAGGAAATGCTGGGCGAGAATCCGAGCCTAGAATTCATCCGACTTGTGAAGCGGACCGCCGCGGATGGCTCGGAGATCGAGGATTACTTGTACCGCCACACGCTTCCGACGGGCAAGAAATATTGGACCCTCGGCATCAACAAGGGCAAAGTCTCCGGGCTACTCGTGGAGGATGAGTAGCCCGAGCGATCCTATTTCCAAATAGTCTGACTATTGGAAACGTTGTCCGTGATGGCTTCGGTCTTGGCCCGAAGAACGGTGTTATTTACACCCCGGTTGTCGATGGGTAAGGCAGCCATGAGTCGGCCCGACTCCGTGACATAGAAGAACGTCGGCTGGATCTTGGCATTCTGCTTGAGCAAGCTGAAGTTCTTAGTGGCGGACTCGGTAGGAGCGGGGCCTAAGTTAACTGTAAGCCAAATGTATGAGTTGGAGGGGCTGATCTCATAGCCGACCGGAATATCCAAGCCACCCTTGGCGACGGTCACGGCGTACTTCTCCTTGCCCGCGTCCTTTACAATGTCCTTAACCTCGTAGCCGAGTTGACTGAGTATCTCCCGCAACTGCTTACGATCGATCTGAGGGTTTTGGTAGAAGCCGAAAAGCGCCATGCACGACACCATCACGAAGAATCCAATAAAAGAGTATTTGCGCATCATTGTCATTCTACAAAAACGTATTGGGCATTGCCGGGTTACGCAATAAATTGCATTGTAATGAACAAAGTCCGGTTCGAGGAGTTATACGACTAAATGCCGATTCTAAGTCTATCGCTCCTAGTTGTTGGAAGCCTTGTCACCGTCGCTGAACCTATAGCTCTGAAACCCAGCGATACTGATCCGGCGATCAAGCAGTTCGAAGGGCCGCACCTCATCTATCGCAATGAGGAAGCCAAGAAGCGTGGCGAGTTGCTTATCTTTCTGCCGGGTACCAACGGCCGGCCGGGCGGGACGAACCTGTTTTGTCAAACCGCGGCGGATTTGGGCTACCACGTGATCTCGCTTGCCTACCCCACCGATATCCCAGCTACCAGCGTTCGCAATGAGGCAGCCGAAACGGCATTTGAGAACTTTCGGGTGGAGATTATCGAGGGGCGCAATCTGAGCGACCATGTGGAGGTCAGTCGGACGAATTCGATCGAGAACCGGCTGATCAAGGCGCTTGAGTACTTGGATAAGAACCACAAGGATGAGGGTTGGGGACAGTTCGTGGATGGATCAGGCAAGCTGATTTGGCAAAAGATCGCGGTTTCGGGGCATTCGCAGGGCGGCGGGCATGCCGGAGTCATCGGGGCGAAGCATCGCGTTGCCAGGGTAGTGATGACCGGAGCCCCCAAGGATTACAGCCGGGCGTCGGATTCCCCCGCGGGTTGGTATCGAAAAACGGTTACGCCCGCGTCGGGGTTCTTTGCTTTTAACCACGTGCGGGACAGACAGGGCTGTTCGTACGAAGAGCAGATTTTGAACCTGAAGGCGCTCGGTGTCGACAAGCTTGGCGGACCGGTAATGGTGGATAAGGAGAAGCCACCGTTCAAGCACTCCCGAATGCTGTTTACGAATTTCGAGGGCTCACCGCAGGAGTCGGTGCAGGCGCACTCAACGGTCATCGGAGATCGCATCACGCCGAAGGATAAGAGCGGCGAACCGGTGTTTCGCGCGGTGTGGAAATACATGCTGACCGAACCGGTCAGCGGCCAGAAATAGAACTGCGGCTGGTTAGCATCTACCCTGATGGGGAACTAACCAAGCCGCATTGGGATTCATCCATTTCGACGCTCGTCACGCGCAGATGTTCCCTCCCTGCGTGGACGGCAGTTTTACTTGTCCGCCAATAGTCCTACGATTGCGTTTGGACACGAGGATCTGGAAATCTCGTCCCGTAGTGTGAATGGATCACGTCTGGGAGAGAAACCATGAATACCATTGAAACTGCTCCGGAAATGGAGACCTTGAAGACCAAGCTTAAGTCGACCTGGGAGGCCGGCGATTACGCGGAATTCGCCCAGTATCTGGAAGCTGGGGCTTTGGAGTTCCTCGAGCGACTCAACCTGAAGCCGGGGACCAAGGTGCTCGATATCGCCTGCGGCGCCGGCCAGATCACCATTCCGATGGCGAAGCAGGGCGCCGACGTCACCGCGATCGACCTGGCGCAGAACCTTGTCGACCGGGCGAATGAGAGAGCTCAGGAGGCTGGGCTGGACATCTCGATTCAGCAGGGCGATGCCGAAGCTCTACCTTTCCCCGACCAGTCATTTGATGTGTCCCTCAGCCTCATCGGATCCATGTTCGCGCCCCGGCCCGAGCTGGTGGCATCGGAAATGGCGCGGGTGACCAAGCCGGGCGGAAAGATGATCATGGGCAACTGGACTCCAGAAGGCCATGTCGGACAAATGTTCAAGGTTGTTGGCAAATTTGTGCCTCCGCCATCTATCTTCCCTTCACCCTTGATGTGGGGAATTCCGGAAAAGGTTGTGGAGCGATTCGGCGATACGGTTTCCAACTTGGAAATTACCCGCCACCTGTATCCGTTCCGATATCCATTCGGCCCGTTGGAAGTGGCCGATTTCTTCATCAAGTACTACGGCCCAACCTTTATGGCCAACCGTGCCTTGGAAGGCGACGCCCGCGAGGCATTTCGTCAGGAGTTTGCCGAGGTTTGGACACGGAACAACGAAGCCACGGATGGCACCACGGCAGTCAATGCCGCATACCTGCAGATCATCGGTACACGGAAGTAAAGACCGTTTCAGCCGGTTCCTTCTTTGGGGACCGGCTGTTTGTTTAGGCAGCGAATGGCTTCAGGACGACTTTGATGCAGTCGTCCGACTTCTCCTTGAATTTCTCGTACATCTCCGGCGCGTCTCGAAGCGGACGTTCGTGAGTGACGATGAAGGACGGATCGAACTTTCCTGACTCGATCAGGCTTAGAAGCTGAGGCACATGTCGCTTGACATGGGTTTGGCCCATCTTGAAGGTCAGTCCCTTATTAAATGCGGCCCCGATATTCAGGCCGTCCACGATTCCTCCATACACGCCCGGGATGGAGATGGTGCCGCCCTTTCGGCAAGCGGAGATGCACTGCCGCAGAACGTTGGGACGATCCGTTTGCATCCTTAGGAGTTGCTTGGTCCAATCAAACATCGCGCCCATTCCGTGCCCAAAAGCTTCCATGCCGACGGCGTCGATGCAGATGTCGGGTCCGCGCCCGCCGGAGAGCATTTTCACTTCTTCCACCACGTTTATGTCGGGGGTTTCGAAGTTGATGGTGTCCGCGCCGAGCGCTTTGGCGAGGTCCAGCCGCTCCTGCTCCCGGTCGATAGCGATAATTCGGCTGGCGCCGAGGATGACCGCGCTGGCAATTGCAAACGTTCCGACAGGGCCGCAACCCCAAACTGCGACCACGTCACCCGGACGGACATCAGCCTGCCAAGCGGCTTGGAATCCGGTCGGGAAGATGTCGGTGAGGAAGAGAAGCTTCTCGTCAGGGAGGTCGTTTTCAAGCTTGATGGCATTCGCATCGGCGAACGGTACACGCGCGTACTGGGCCTGGCCGCCATCGTATCCGCCGAACGTGTGGGAGTAGCCGTAAATTCCAGCGCAAGCTTGGCCCACGAGGTTCTCCTGCTGACCGGCATTGGGGTTGGAGTTGTCGCATAAAGACCATTGGTCCGTTTTGCAGAAGTAGCAATGGCCACAGGAGATCTGGAAGGGGAGGAGCACGCGGTCACCAATCGTCACGTTCTTAACAGCTGCGCCCTTGTCAACCACTTCTCCCATGAACTCGTGACCCATGATGTCGTACTCCTTCATCGTGGGCACATAGCCATTGTAGAGGTGCAGGTCGGACCCGCAGATTGCTGTGGACGTGACCTTCACGATGATGTCGCTGGTCGACAAAATTTGGGGGTCGGGAACATCTTCCACCCGCATGTCGTGCTTACCCATCCAGCAGCAGGCTTTCATCTCAAACCCACCTTGGCCGCAGCCTCGCCCGGTTGATTCTCGCCGCGCATGAGGTTGGAAGGCTGGCCCTCGACAACCGGCAACTCTCCGCATTCCAACAAGCACTTGAAGCGCCGCATCATTTCGCCGACTTCCTGCTCGGGTTCGTTGCCGGTGGATTTGGCGACCAACTTGCCGAGGACGCCGCCCTTGGGTTCGTAGCTCAAATAGAGCCGGACCTCCGTTCCGCGATTGTCGGGCGCGTCCAGGAATTGAACCACGCCGTGGTTTTCAATTTCGGAACCCTCGATGGATCGCCAACCGATTTGCTCGCCAGGAGTGTCCTCGACCGTTTCGGCTCGCCATGTAACCGTACCGCGGGGCGCGCTAGCCGTCCACTCGGTGATGTTCTCGCCAACTGGCCGAACGCTCACAAGGTGCGGAGAGAATCGGGGCAGGTTGGACCAATTGCGCCAAAACTCATAGACCTCCATTCTTGGACGGTCGATTGTCACCGCGTACTTCACATGCTCGTTTCTTGAACTCATAGGCAACACCTTATTCGTGGTTCTTTATCAAACGCACGACGTTCAAGGCACGATGAGCCCGCGCTTAATTCTTATAGATTGAAAATGGTTACTTTGGCGGCCCGGCCAACGCCATCAATTCCTTCTCCCGCTTCTCGCCGTTCGCCTTGAGCCAAGCGCTCATAGCGTCGCCGGCCTTCTTTCCGTAGATTCGATGGGAGTAAACGATAGACACGCCGACGCCCTTGTGCATCACAAACCGCGCAAATGCAGCCTCGATGAAATCGGGCTGCGGAAAGAGCACGACGATTAGGTGTTCGGCAGGCTTGGAGGCGGTCCTTGGCTTGGAATCTGTCCGAACCACAATCGCTTTTGCTCTTTGGTAATTGGTCAAAGCCGTGTTTGCACGTTCGGCCAGCGCCTCCCCGGTTTTAGCATCGGAATAAGTGTTGAGGGTGATCATTTCTGACCATTTCTTCAGGTCGGGCTGGGTTTTGGGAGTGAATTCGGTTAATGATCCCTTGGTGAAGCGATGCACGAACTCCTGGTTTGCAAATTTAAAGCTCTTCTTGGTTGCTTGCGAATCGGCTTCGGTGGAGAAGATCAGCGGAAGCATTAAGCAAACGGCAATCGCCAGGGACATCTTCATGCAACAATTTTAGCGGAAGTTGTCAGGCATTCACTTGCTGGGAGACCAAATTCCGAATCCTATCCGCCCAGACC
>JAFAFM010000092.1 GCA_023423495.1 Armatimonadota bacterium | reverse complement strand
TTAAAGTCATCATCAACCGGGTTCCCAACATCCTAACGCTTAGCATTGGTCTCACCGGCCTAAGCTTGCTGATATTCCGAAATCCCAATTGGGGAATTGCTGCTGACGCTTCCAAAACCACCTTAATCGCTGGCAAGCTCGAAATCAGCACCGTCTTTTGGGTCGCGTTCTTGGTGTTCCTTTCCTTTTTTGCGGTTATCGCGAACACCTGGCGGATTATCGAGACGATTCGAAGAGCGCCCATGTCGATCGGGGGATTCGTTTCGCATATCGGTTTGGCGGTCTTTATGGCGGGCATGGCCATGTCCCGAGGTTTGGAAAAGCGGGAGCAGCTTCAAGTTCAGCGCTCTCGTCCTGCCCAGGGTTTGGGCTATGTGGTGACTCTGAAGGAAGATCCGGATCCTGAACAGCTCTATAACCGCGACAACAAAGTCCTGTTTGAGGTGTCTGGGCCTGAAGGAAAGTTTGAGGCTCGTCCTGGCCTTTACTACACAGATTCGAACGAGGGTCCGAAGCCGATGGTTTGGCCGCATATCCAGCGCTTTGGAACCCACGACGTGTATTTTGCGCTCGGCGCTCCGGCCATGAATTACTGGAAGCAGCCGGAATCGTTTAAACCACACGAGACACGAACGATCGATGGCGTTTCTGTTACTTATCACGGATACGAGATGGTTGGGAATCCGGGTCAACCGGGCGCCAAATTTGTAGGCAACGTATCCATCGCCTACGAGAACGAGAAGTTTGACGTCAATCCTGTGTTCGAGATTGGCGGGCAACCCGATATGCCGCCGGCAGGCGAGTTCCGCATAATGATGACGCGAATCGATGCCGCAACCAAAGGCGCGGAACTGCAACTCTTCTTCCGAGAAGCGCTTTACCCAATCGACCTGTATTACAAGCCAATGACAGGCTTGGTGTGGGCGGGCGCTGGTATTCTATCGATCGGTGGTCTTTTGGCGGCTTTTTACCGCAGACCAAGAACTCCGAAGGCCTTGGCAAGTGACGATCTCACTTCCCCCACCGAAGTAGAGCCCGAATTAAAAGAAGAAGATGCGCCTGCTCCAGTTGCTTAAATCCAAGCTTCATCATGCCCGAGTGACTTATGCGAACCCCGATTACGTCGGCAGCATCGAGATCGACGGCGACCTAATGAAGCATGTCGGCATTCAGGACGGCGAAATGGTCCAGATATGGGCGGTCGATCACTCGGCAAGGTTGAACACATACGCATTTGCTGGTCCAAAAGGAGTTGTCGGCCTTAACGGCGGCGCGGCGCGATATTTCAATAATGGGGACCGACTGATTATCTGTGCGTTCACGTGGACCGATGAAGAAGTGGTGCCAAAAATCGTTTTTTTGGACGAGAACAATGCCGTTGTCCGCGACATGACGCCCTACAGCGTGCACGGCTAACATGGATCTTGGCGAACACCTCGAAAGCAGCGGAGCGATTCTTAAAGGTCACTTCATCCTGACGAGCGGCCTCCACAGCGACACGTATTTTGAAAAATTTCGAGTGCTAGAACAGCCCGATGTGCTTTCGGCGCTATGTTCAGAAATTGCGGGCGCCTATGCAGAAGCCGAGATCGATTTCATCGCCGGCCCTACTACAGGCGGAATAATTATCGCCTTCGAAGTCGCCCGCCAGATGCAGAAGCCTTCGATCTACGTTGAGACTGAGGATGGACGAAAAACGCTGAGGCGAGGCAAGACCATTCCGAAGGGAGCGAAGGTTCTGATCGTCGATGATGTGCTTACGACCGGCACCTCACTTCTCGAAAGCCGGACCGCGATTGAGGAAGCAGGCGGCGAAGTTGTTGGATTTGCCGTGCTCATCGACCGGTCGAAACCGGACTTAGCTTTGGGTAAGCCCACGCATGCCGCTTACAAGGTGGAGGCGCAAACTTACGCCCCCGATGCATTGCCCGACTGGCTTGCCGCCATACCAGCGGTCAAGCCCGGGACTCGCGCCAAGCCTCAATAACCAAACGAATTGGAGTTTGGGATCGGGGTGGAAACTTCCTTCAGCAAGTGGCTGATCGCGTACGAATCTTCCTTCTTGGCGACGTCAGCCTGAGAAATGATCCCTACGCAAATGCCGTTTTCGTCCACCACAGGTACGCGGCGGATCATGTGTTCTTCCATGATTCGGCGACATTCGTCGGCGGTATCCATCCTCCTCACGGTGACAGCGGGAGTCGTCATATAGTCACCAACCCTCGCTTCTCCTCCATGAACTCCGTGCGCGGTTACGCGACAGCAGATGTCGCGATCTGTGATAACTCCAACCGGAACGCCGACGCTATCTACAATCGGAATTTCTCCACAGTCGTGCTCGACCATCATCCGTGCAACCTCTTGAATGGTCGCATCAGGTCGGCAGCAACTGGGATTCTCCGTCATTAAGTCTCTAGCCTGCATCTCGAACCTCCTAGGTCTTAGATGGCAGGCGGGCCCAATCAGTTGCTTTGTCGGGACTTCCTCCAAGTGGATTAGCCGCCCTTGGCCAATCGAGCAAATGTTTCCTTGTCGACCGCCCGCATTAAGCATTCCTCGTAGGAGCAGTTGCCGTTTCGGAAGTGAGCCGCAAGGGACGCATCCATGGTTTGCATGCCCAACTGCTGGGAGGTCTCAATCATGGAGTACATCTGGTGTGTCTTCCCTTCTCGGATCAAGTTCTTGATCGCAGCCGTGCCAAGCATGATTTCGATGGACGCACAGCGGCCGCCGCCGAGACGCGGCAGCAGCTGCTGGGAGATGACGGCTTCCAAGGTGTTCCCCAAAAGCACACGAATCTGATCTTGCTGGTCGGATGGGAACACGTCGATAATTCGGTCGATCGTGCTTGGTGCGTTTCTGGTGTGCAAGGTACCGAACACCAAGTGACCCGTTTCCGCCAAGGTTAACGCCGCCTCGATCGTCTCTAGGTCACGAAGTTCACCGACAAGGATGATGTCCGGGTCTTCACGAAGCACAGCTCGCAACGAGTTGTGGAACGAATACGTGTCCGTATGCATTTCGCGCTGGTTCACCATGCACTTCTTGTGGGAGTGCAAGTATTCGATCGGATCCTCGATCGTCAAGATGTGGTTGGACCGGTTGTCGTTGATGTCATCGATCATCGTCGCGATGGTCGTTGACTTACCAGAACCAGTCGGACCGGTAACCAGGATCAATCCAGAGGTCCGCTTGGAAACTTCCCTAATGACAGCCGGCAATCCCAACTGCTCGAAGGACGGAATCTTGGTTGGAATGACGCGAAGGGCCCCCGCCACGGACATACGCTGCATGTACACGTTAAAGCGGAACCTGGCCAAGCCCTTAATCGAATAGGCAAAGTCCAGTTCGTGGGTGGATTCAAACTTTTCGATGTGGTCATCCGTGAGCGTGTCGTAAACCAAACGGCGTGTGTCTTCTGGAGCCAGAATCGTGTACGGAAGAGGCGCAATCTCGCCGTCGAGTCGCATCATCGGGGGAAGTCCGACAGTCAAGTGGATGTCGCTAGCCTTTCGCTCGATTGCCAATCGAAGGATGTCGTCGATATGAGCATCAGCAATCGGCATCGCATCTGCTTCGACCTGGGTGACTCCGCTGACTTCTTCGAAGACTTGGAACCGCTTGTCGCTTACGTCGATCTGATGGACTGACTGATCGACATGGGCAGGCTTGTACTTGGCGTTCGGATCGTTTTCAAGTTCCTTGAGAATCTTGGCCGCTTCCTCCTCCAATTCCGTTCTGGGGCCGTCAGCGGAAGGAATCTCCACCTCGACAAACTGCCCTGTGCGGGGGTCCATAACAAGCTGAGTTTGAGGCTCAGCCGGGGCTGCTGGCTCGGGAGTCGCCTTAGCAGCTTCGGGCTTTGCGGCTTCTTCGTCCGACTTTAAAACTTGGTTCCAGTTGAATCCATTCGACATGATTGTTCTCCTAGAGGCTCAGTTGCGCAGAAGAAATCTCGGCGATTCCGTCGTCGACAATCGACTCCGCTTGCTCCTCGGGAAGTTGGAGATGGGCAAACGTCCACATGGGGACGGCCACCTCAGCTCCTTTGTGGCCCTGCTTGGCCAAAGTTGCGATCGCGCTTGCCAGCGCTGTCGCGGAACGCTCGACTTTGTAATTCTCTTCTGGGCTGGGCGGTTCCAGATACCGAAGTCCTTGACACAGCGACTCCGGAAAGCCCCACTTCTCTGCCGAGCTCACGGCAACCTCGACATGGTCGCATCCGAATACACGACGCTCGGCTTCCACCACAGGCATACCGCCCTCGATCAGGTGGGAACAAGCAGTGTAGCTGCCCTCGCCAAATCGATCCAGTAAGGTCCGGCCAAGGTAGTGCAACAAGCCACTCGTATAGGCTTCGTCAGGGGAAAGTCCCGGTGCAATCTTGCTTAGCCACCGAGCGCAGACTGCGGTATCTACCGAATGCCGCCACCACGTGCGTCTTCGCAAGGATTCCTCGTCATTCTTGCCAACGAACATATCGAAGGCGCCGATGGTCATCGCCAGATTCCGAACGCTCTTGTATCCAAGGAACATCAACGCTTCGCGGATCGAAGTGACCTTCTTCGGCAACCCAAAGTAGGAGGAGTTTGCCAGGGTTAGCACCTTACTGGAGAATCCCGGATCGACTGCGATCGCCCGCTCCATCTCAGCGGCCGGGGATTCGCATTCGCCAGTAATCTCCAACACCTTGAAGACGACATGCGGCAATACCGCGAGGTCATCGACCTTGGCGACTAGCTTCTCGAGTGCTTGACTGGATTCCGAGTGTGGAACGGCTGACATCTATTAACTTTCCTTCTTAATCATTGGCAACTTAGGCATAAAGCACACGGAGGACTTCATCCACCGAGGTCACACCCATCAAAATTTTGGAAACGGCATCCATCTGGAGCGTTTTCATTCCCGACTGGACAGCAAGATTGCGAACCAAGTGCGCAGGGCCGCGCTTCAGAATTTCATCGCGGATATCGTCGGTCATGATCATCAGTTCATGCACGCCGGTTCGACCGCGGTAGCCGCTACCCTTGCAGTGGTCGCAGCCCTTCCCTTTGAAAAGCGTGATTTCCCCCCCGGTATCCGCTCCGATCTCATCAGGAAGCGGAAAACCGTAACGCAGAAGGCTCTCGCGCTGGGCGCTATACGATTCCTTGCAATGCGAGCAGATTTGACGCACCAGCCTTTGCGCCAAGACTCCGATAACTGCGGAAGAAATCAAGAATGGCTCGACTTCCATGTCCGTCAAACGGGTCGTCGCGGAAGGAGCGTCGTTTGTGTGGAGGGTGCTTAGAACCAGGTGACCCGTAAGGGCTGCTTCCATGGCAATGGTCGCGGTTTCCTTGTCGCGCATTTCACCAACCCAGTCTCATATACACAACA
>JAFAFM010000307.1 GCA_023423495.1 Armatimonadota bacterium | reverse complement strand
GGCCGAAACCATTCCCATCATTTCAATTGCGCAGCAAGCCAGTCCAAATGTTAGCGGCCACAACGAGTTCGCCCTAGCCTGATTGAGCAGGGTCTCGACCGATGTGATTACAACATTTCCGCCCTTTTGCATGTCACCAAAGACCGGAGTGGTGCTGTCATGGAGAACGATTGTTTCAACGCGTTTTGGCATGATTGAACCGTTCGCATTCTACCGAACGCGAACCTTCTCTAGTTACGACCAATGGCACTTAAACGATTCAGGTAGCCGCTGCACGCGGTATCCTGTCATCCCTTGAGTACGCGAGCATCCGATAAGTCGCAAGCTTTTCTTCAATGCGCAAATTGCAAGAAGATCTTGTTCTCGATCGAGTTTGAGCAGAATCTGCGGGTCTGCAATCATTGCGGACATCACCACCGAATTAGCGCTTCCAAGCGGATTGAGTGGACTTTCGATGAGGGCTCCTTCCAAGAACTCGATCGCGAGTTGAAGTCCGAAGATCCCTTGAATTTTCCGGAATACGAAGAAAAGCGCCGAGGCGCCGAAGCCAAGACGGGAATGTTCGACTCAATCGTCTCGGGGATCGCGCGCTTAGAAGGTCGCCGAGTGGCGACGGCGGTTGCCGACTTTGCCTTTATGGGCGGATCTATGGGCTCGGTTGCGGGAGAAAAGATCACCCGTACGCTTGAGCGAGCAGCTGATCAGCAAATTCCAGCCATCATCTTCTGCGCCTCTGGTGGAGCTCGAATGCAGGAGGGCTTGATTTCGCTCATGCAAATGGCGAAGACCACTGCGGCCGCTGCCAAGTGTTACGAGGCCGGTGTTCCCTACATCGCGATCTTCACCGATCCCACCATGGCGGGCGTGCTTGCCAGCTATGCTTCGATTGCCGACGTGATCATCGCAGAGCCAAAGGCGCTGGTGGGCTTTGCGGGCGCTCGAGTTGCTAAGCAAGCGGGTGTCAGTAAGGTGCCGGACGACTTTCAGACCGCCGACTTTGTATTCAAACACGGCATGCTTGACCGAATCGTGCCCCGCAAAGAAATGCGCCTCGTCCTATCCAGTCTCATTTCCAGCTTGGGCGGACACCTTGTCGATGCGAACCTAGGAGAGGAGATTCAGGAGGACTGACATGGCGAAGAATTTTGATGAATGGAATCGGCCTCTCAAAGAACTAGAGGAGGGCATTGACAAGCTCAAAGAGTTCGCTCGCCGAGAGGACGAAGCGCACAAGCGCGTGGACCTCGAAACGAAGATCGAGGAACTTGAGCGCCGCCGCGACAATTACATCGAGGTTATGTTTCAGCGGCTGGGTCCCTGGGAAAAGGTACTCGTCGCTCGAGCCCCGAAGCGTCCCTATACGCTGGACTATATCGCCTCAATCTTCACGGACTTCGTCGAGCTGCAGGGAGACCGGCGCGGATTTATTGACAATGCTATCGTCGGCGGCCCTGCCAAGCTCGACGGGCAACCGGTGATGGTGGTTGGACACCAAAAGGGCCGCAATATCCAGGAACGCCAATTCAGAAACTTCGGCATGGCAAAGCCTGAGGGTTACCGCAAGGCGATTCGACTCTTCGATATGGCCGAGCGCTTCAAGATGCCCGTCATCTCATTTGTGGACACGCCCGCCGCCGATCCAGGAGTTGAGAGCGAGTCCAGAGGCATCAGCGAGGCTATCGCCGCCGGCATGTTTAAGATGTTTGAACTCACGGTTCCAACGGTTGCGATCGTGATCGGTGAGGGAGGCAGCGGCGGCGCCATCGGAATTGCCGCTTCAAATCGGGTGCTCATGCAGGAGCATGCTGTCTACTCGGTTATTCCCCCAGAGGGCTGTGCCGCCATTTTGTGGAGGATGCCAGAGCGAGGGGCCGACGCCGCCAAAGCGCTCCAACTGACCGCGGATAGCGCCATGAAGTTCGGAATCATCGATGAGATCGTCGCTGAGCCGGTTGGAGGCGCCCATCGCGATCCTCTCGAAGCCTCATCGCTCGTAAAGAGTGCGCTGGTTCGGCACCTCACCGAATTGCAGTCGATGACCGGCCGACAATTGAAAGACCAACGGTACGACAAGTTTCGCGCCGTTGGTGAGTTTCAATCGATAGCAGAGTAGCTACTCTTTCGCGCCGTCCTTGATCCAGTTGGAGAGTGTCTCCAACTGCTGCGGTGTCAATTCGCCCTGCGGCGGCATCTTGGGCGCTCGCGTACCCTTGATAACCTGCAACAACACGCTATTCTCAGGATCTCCAGGGGTGACAACCTGACCGCTTCGGCTTCCAGACATGATGCCCCGATGGCTCGCTAAGCTCAGGCCGGCCGTCACGCGGGAAACATGGCAACCACACCGCGCGGCAAAGATCGGTCCAACATCCTTCCAAGAAGTGCCCGCCGCCAGCTTCTCAACCTTCTGAGCGCCGGACGGAGCGGCAAATTGCTTATCCGTAGAGGTCAAGGCATCTTTACCAACAACAATCTCAGAAGCGACGATCAGAAAAGTGTTCTTCTGACCGATGCCGTTATCCACTTGATAAGTGGCGCCTCTAGCAAAACCAAGCTGATCGTCGATGAATAAGGTCACGTCTTTCGGCCCGCGGGCAACATTGAGCTCTTTCACCGCCGTGCCCTTCACTTTCCGAGCTGCACCGGTTTTCGCATCGGTAATTGGCTTCAAAAAGGTGTCATCCGCAAACGCTGACCAAGCCCAGATAGCATCTGAATTCAGCACCTTCTTCAAGGATTCCGGCGTTTGAGGTTCTTCTGTGTATTGGTTGGTCTTCTTGTCCAACGTTAGAATTTGGCTTCCATTTGCCACCACCAGGCTGTCGGAAGTCTCCCATCGAAGCAGCCCACCCTTGGAAAGCACCAACTTGTGATCTTCGACGTCCGTTCCAAGTTTGTTGAACGTGAAATTGACGGTAAGAGTGTTCGCGCCCTTTAGCTTTGAAATGTGGTTGTTCAAGAGCGGATGGTTGACATCCATCGTGACGGCGACCGTGATTGCCCCGACGCCCAAAAGAGTCCAGGCAAGAAACCATTTACGATTCATGCCAATACGTTACAACCTTGAAGCCCATTTTGAAAAGGGCCACTCGACCAGAAGCGAAAATCTACGCCGCCGCTACAATCTGGGCGAACTCGTCCGGATCCAAACTTGCGCCTCCTATGAGGCCGCCATCAATGTTTGGTTGGTGGAATAGTTCGGCTGCATTGGAAGCCTTCACCGAACCCCCGTACAGGACTCTCGTTGAGTCTGCCACCGTCCGGTCCACTACGCTGGCAATGACTTTTCGAATCAAACCGCAAACGCGCTCGGCTTCATTCGCATCACATACATTGCCAGTTCCAATCGCCCACACCGGTTCATAGGCCACCACCAGGTCCGACAATGCGCCTTGCCCAATCCCTTGCACCGCTTTCTCTAGCTGGGTTGTGATAATCGCATCAGTCATGCCGGCGTCGCGTTCCGGTTGGGTTTCCCCGACGCACAGGATTGGCGTGATGTTCTCCTCTATCAACGCCTCAATCTTCAAGTTAACCGTATGATCGTTTTCCGCAAAATGGCAAACCGTTTCTGCGGGGATCTCCAACTTGCCGAACTTGCCGCGGGTCTCCGAGTGGCCCACGATGCAATACGTGCACCCCTCGGCCTTAAGCATCGAGGCGCTCACTTGCCCGGTAAACGCACCTTTCGTCATCCAGAACACGTTTTGCGCACCCAATTTGATCGTGCTCTCACCAAGTCCCTGGCGGGCACCCGCAATGCTTAAAAATGGGGGGCAAATAACAACTTCGGCGATGGGATTCTTTATTAGAGTTCTTAATCTTTCCGCCGTTTCCCTCGCTTCTTCCGAGGTCAAATTCATCTTCCAGTTACCGGCTACGAGTTTACGGCGCATGCCCTCGTTTTACCCGTCCCAACTGAAATCCCAATGGCTCTTGACGGGTGAGAAAAGCTGCAGAGTGCCGATTTGGCAGTATCCGAGCAGCGGATATAGCTTTGCGCCATCGCTCGAGGCCAACAGGATGCTCGTTCCAATTCCCCTACCGCCGTCATCATCCAGGAGGAAGCTCATCAATGCTCGCCCAATCCCCATCCTCCGATGCGTAGGTTTTACGTACAGGTTCGATACCCAAGACGTAGTGGGATTAGTGCGGATACTGCGTACCCAGGCCACCGGACCGTCCCCTTCCCAGGCCGCGAAAAGCCGCAACGGCGCTCCTTCGACCATATCTTTCTCTCGAATCTGCGGTCTTCCCGCCGCCGCCGCCACCCGATCTGCATCTGGCTGGTTAACAATCCGCGTCATCCGGCACTCGCTCGGGGCCTTTATATGCTTCCCTACCCGGCAAACGAACATTGGTTCCGAGCGCATCAGGCGAAAATGCTCCGCTTTATACGCCCGCTTGGTTTCATTGACATCCTGACCTGGACGATTCATCGCCGCGAGATAGAACCGGCCGCACTTAAGCTGGCGGAGCTGCTTTGCGGCCTCCTTCGGGTCCAAGTCCAGTACGACGACCTCTGAATTGCGAGTGTCGAACTTGCGAGGGACCTCGTCCCGCATGACCCACATGCCTGGATAGCGGTCGACAACGTACGGGAAAGTGAAGCTTCGCGTGTACGTGAAGCCTGTGCAAAAGCATTCAATAGCCTCTGCCAGCGCATCCATTAAGCAGACGATACCTGTGAGATTCTCCTTCGCACTGATTTCGATTCACACCCTCGCTGCGAGCCCCTTGAAACTGCGCCCCCTTAAGCCCCACGCCTCACGCTTTACGCTGCGAGCCATAATTCCCCTGTGAACACCCTCGGCTTGTTGCTATGCTTGATTGTCACCCAATCAGGCGACAAGAGCCCAGATCGCTCCACCGTCGTGCCGATCCACTGGATCGTCAGTCCAACTATGTTCCCCGCCGACTGGCGCAATGACGAGGTTCGAGCCAAGGCCACACCAATTGCCCAAAGCGAGGTTCCTCGTAGTCTTCGGCTGACCAAGCAGGCAATCAGCAAATATCCGGCCAACCTACTCAAATCGAACCTGAAGGCTGTCTATTTGGTCCGGACACTAAACTTCTTTGGGTCGGAATATGGAGGAACGAACTCTTTGGACGCGGTGTACCTGTGCAACGACGGCTACCTAAAGGGTTTCACCAACCGTTATCTGGAGCAGTCTTTCCACCACGAATTCTCTAGCATCTTGCTTCGAAATTACGCCCACAAGTTTCCAGAGAGCAAATGGCGCGCCGCCAACCTAACGGGCACCAAGTATCTGGGTGACGGATTGGCAGCCGTCCAACAAGGGAAATCAAGCATCGTTTACTCGATCTCCGCATTTCGAAAAGGGTTTCTGACCGAGTACGCCCAAGCCAGTGTCGAGGAAGATTTCAACACCGTGGCCGAGGGTCTCTTTCTCGGTGATCGCCAATACTGGCAGGCGGTCGATCAGTATCCCGCGCTCAAGCGGAAATGCCACGTCGCCATCGCTTTCTATAAATCCTTGAATTCAGGATTCACCGAAAAGAAGTTTCGCAGTTACGCCAGCAAAAGCTAGAGACACTTGCTATTTTCATGCGATTGGGGAGTTTTCGAACGCACATCGTATGTACCTATGAGAAATGATTCTGCGTCCCTACGCCGTCGTCCAAAAGGGTGAATTTCAATCGGGCCTTGAATTGGTCATGTCCGATGCGGGCGTCCAAGAAGTTCGACCGCTGACCGGTCACCCGGAGCCATTTGTAGTTTCTCCGGCGTTCGTGAACGGTCATTCCCATCTCGAGTACCGGGGCATGCAGGGCAAGATCGCTTCCCCGGGATATTTCGAGTGGATTCAAGAGTTGATGGTCGCCAAGAAGGCTGAATCCGACATGCGCGTTCGCCAAGAATGCATCGCGGCCGCGCACGAAAACAAGCGGACGGGCGTTGGCTACATTATCGAGCATTCCGACCGGCCGTTTGCGGCAACGGCTCTCGTGTCCGCTGGAATTGAAGGTGTTCTATTCCAAGAGACCATTACATTTTATGAGCGAGAAAACCGTGCGCAAAAGATTGCTGCGGTTAGGGCCAAGGCTGCCGAACAAGCAAAAGTCTGGCGCAAGCCTGGATATCTAACCCCTCACGCGCTGCACACCGTAGATGAGGAAACCCTCCGCGAGTTTGGAACCAGCCGAGAACCATTCAGCATTCATGTTGCAGAAACAGACTTTGAAAATCAATGGACCCGCGATGGTTCGGGCCCGCTGGCCGACTTCGCCCGCCGAGCCGGTTTCGATGTTCCAATTCGCGGCAAATCCATTGTCCAGTATGCCGCGGAGCTCGGGCTCTGCCGCCCGGGCGCACAGTTTGTACATTGTTGTGCCGTCGACCAAGAAGACATCCGCACAATGGCACGTGGGAATGTATCCGTGGCCCATTGCCCTCGATCCAATATTCGCTTAAAGTGTCCACCCAGCCCGGTCCGAGAAATGCTCGACGCCGGGATAGCCGTCGGCTTGGGTTTGGACAGCCCCGCAAGCTCTGGACAAATCGACATGTTCGAAGAAATGCGCGCTGCCCTCAAGGTCGCGTGTGACCGCGGACAGCCGATCACCCCATCTGAAGTCTGGCAAATGGCGACCAACCGCTCCTTGCTTAAGTTCGGACAGCCGAGTCCTACGGACTCGATTGGACCTGGCTACAACGGCCGACTCATCAAAGTGAACGTTGCCGGAGCAAGCGGAATCGAGGACATCATCCAGCGCGGACGTCCGGCCAATATTGGCTGGATTTAGGACCTCAGCCGGACTCGTGGGCACCTCTCCAGTTGCACTCGTCAAAGA
>JAFAFM010000254.1 GCA_023423495.1 Armatimonadota bacterium | reverse complement strand
CCTCATTCAGCGGGTTGTCCTTGGTGGTTTGGAAAGTGCCCTCGCCGGAGGTATTCCAAGCCGGATGAGCCCCACGGTCGGGCCAGGGGAGCGTCCAGTCTCCCGCTCGCTCGGGATGCCAAAAGTGGGGAGTTCGAGGTGGGATCAGCTTTCCGTTCTCAACATGGCAGCCGATCGGCAGATTGGCATCCTCAAAGCTTCGATTCTGGATAAGTTCGGCGTAGAGCCCACCTTCCGTAGAATTGCTGATTTCCTCCAAGAATGCTCCATACAGGTTTGGCGAGATTGCTGGCCCGAGCTTGGATGCGTCCACTGTGATCTTGCCGTCGGCTGAAGCGATGGCGGTCATCATGAGCACGGCTCCAAGGAAGGAGAGTTTTCGAAAGGGTGGACGGCGGGCAAACATAGGAAAAAGATTTATTTAAGGATACTAAATAATACACGGCGAATTGGCATTTAGCAAGGAATCTTTGAGTTTCGAGTAATTTCCAATTGTGCCGGAATTGCCAGACATCGTGGCTTACCAGGAAGCGATTAGCCGTCATGCGGGCGGCAGGCTCTTGGTAAAAGTCCACATCTACCGGCCATTCCTGGTTCGGACGTATGAACCATCTGCATCCTCGGCGCAGGGTTTGAAGCTTACTAACGTGGGAAGAATCGGCAAACGACTGACGCTCAACTTTGAGAATCAGGTCTTCATGGTGTTTCACCTCATGATCGCCGGGCGCTTCCAATGGATCCCAAAGCCGTATGGCAGGGCATCTAAATTTGATTTAGCGGCCCTGCAATTCGACACCGGCACTTTGCTTATGACAGAGGCGGGGACGAAGCGAAGAGCATCGCTTCACATCTATTCAGATCGAGGCGAGATGGAGCGAACTTCCCGCGGAGGTACAGAGCCGCTCGAAGCAACCCTCGAGGACTTCAAAGAAAGGCTCCAGCGTGAAAACCGGACGCTCAAACGAGCATTGACCAATCCGTACACCTTCTCGGGAATCGGAAACGCTTACTCGGACGAGATTCTGTTCGCCGCGAAGCTGTCTCCCGTCCGATTGACGAAATCATTGTCGGATGCGGAAGTAGAGCGTTTGTGGAAGGCAACTCAGCAGACCCTAAACCATTGGATAGAAATTATCCGGGCAGAAATTGGAGATGGCTTTCCGGGGAGAGGGAAGGTCACCGCATTCCGGGATGACTTCAATGTCCATGGCCGTTATGGCCAACCCTGCCGGGTATGTGGAATGCCCATTCAACGGATCGTTTATGCGGAGAACGAGGCGAACTACTGCGCTCGTTGTCAAAACGAAGATCGGATCCTGGCCGACCGGGCACTTTCACGGTTGCTTCGGGAGGACTGGCCCAAGACGATTGAAGAGATGGCGGGAGATTGAGGTCCCTATTTTTTCGGACCCGCAAGCCTCTTCGTTTGTATCTGTTCTAACGTGGGTTGATGGCCACAGTTCTTTTGTCCATCATTCTCGGTTTGGCTGCATTCGGGTGCTTTGGCGCCGCGTTTATCGGGCTTGTTGCCGAAAGTGAAAGGCCAGGCTCATTCTCATTCTGGTTTTCTGGATGGCTTGCAGTCGAAGGTTGGATAGCGGCGGCCGCTGCCATCTTTATTTGGAATCATTGGAACTTCAATCAGGGAACGAGTGAGTAATTGCTGTCAGGCGCATGGACAATCCAAGTGATTGTTCCTACAATATCTGACCTCCTATGAAAGTGAATTACCAGACGGATAACCCCTTAACCAACGACGCCTGCAAGGCCGCCACCGGAAAGACCCTCGATGAATGGTTCGCATATCTCGACGAGTTCGACGGCCTGGCCAAAGGTCGACGCGCGATCAATAACCACCTTTATGGCGAGTTGAAGATCGACATCTGGTGGACCAGCGCAATTGCCGTTGAGTACGAACGGGTGCGTGGAGCCAAAGAGAAGGATGGTCGATACAAGGGCTACTTCATCTGCTCGACCAAAACGATCAACGCGCCGATCGATAAGGTTTATGCGGCATGGGCGACGCCCGAATCGCTTTCAAAGTGGTTTGGCGAGGGAACGACAGGAAAAGTTGCCGATGGCGAGGCGTTCTCAAATCCGGACGGGAACAAAGGCGTGTACAAACGAGTGCGCGAAAACAAGGATCTGCGCTTCACCTGGCAAGGTCAAGAAGACGAATCGATCGTGGATGTGCAATTTTCCGACAAGGGCAATGGCAAGACCGGCTTGCTGGTGAATCATGACCGGCTGCAAACCCGGGCCGAAGCGGATGGAGTCCGCAATGCTTGGGCAGAAGCGTTGAACAAGCTGAAAGCGCTGGTCGAAGCCTAAGGAGCTTTCGACCAGAGCCAGCCGGCCGGCACCAGTTGCTTGGTGCCTCCATTTCTTTCCACGAACATCCGGAGCGACTGAGCGCCGCCCTGCTCGAACATCATAACTTTGACCGGAAGATCTCCGGAGGGCAGGTTCAGCCGAAGGCGCTTTTCGATATAGCCGTGGAGTCCGTCGTTGTCTACGACCAGGGCGTCCCCAATCCACATTTTGCTACCGTCGTCGCTGCCTAAGTAGAAGGTGTACTGGCCCGCGTCAGGCAGCCGGATAAAGCCGTCGAAAAGCACAGCAAAATTGTCCTCCGGCGTTCCCTGCAAACCGAAATCGCCTACGTTTGTCGAAGTTAAACCGGCAAAGTCCCGGAGTGGCGGGCATTTTGAATAGGTTCCAAGAACCACCTTGCGGTTTATGCCCTGAATCTTGGCCGAAACATCCATTTGGATCGAGACTGCCGAAACGAGCGTCGACTGACTCTTGGCTCCTCCAGTGCGGAAGACCGCCGCTCGCACCGTGCCCGCGCGATTCAAGCGGATGGATCCTCGGTAAATAGGCGATGTCGCCGTTGGTTCGGTGCCGTCGATGGTGTAGCGAATCACCGAGTCAGGAACGGTTGGCGCTTCGAACTCGATGGGTTGGCCATTTCCAAGCAAAACGACATCCGCCTTCGGCACGGGCGCTTCCAAATAGTAGGCGATGCCTAGCCGATCCAGACGCCCGTAGTGGGTGGTAAGCCGACGGCTGAAGTCGTCCCAACCCTTACGCTCGAACTTCGTCCAAACGGCTTCGGAAAGCGCCGCCGCGCGCGGGAACATCATCATCTCGACTTCCTCTTCTGTGGAAAGCCATTCGGTCCAAATATTTGCCTGGGCGCCCAACACTCGTTTGCCTTCTTCCGGTCCGAGCTCGCCGGGAACCGGGTCGTAGCTGTAGACCAAAGAAGTTGGGATGGTCGTGTAGGGGTAGTCGAAGTAGCAGTGGGAAGTGGGCGACATCACGACGTCGTGTCCGGATTTTGCGGCTTCGATGCCCCCCGCAATGCCGCGCCAACTCATTACCGCTGCTCCGGGGGCGAGTCCACCTTCAAGAATCTCGTCCCAGCCGATTAATCTTCGACCCTTGCTCGCCAGGAAAGTATCAAATCGCTTGATGAAGGAGCTTTGGAGCTCGTGGGTGTCCTTCAGGGTCTCCTTTGCCATTCGGTCCTGGCACGTAGAACACTGGGCCCACAGATCCTTCGGCACCTCATCTCCCCCGATGTGGATGAACTTCGAAGGAAAGAGGTCGACGATCTCGGTTAGCACATCCTTGAAGAAGTCGGTTGCTTTTTCGCTACCGGCACAAATCATCATCGGGTGGTCCGCGCCCCAATTCGCCACGTATTGCTTCAGAAAGTCAGGCGGGGCAGTGCAGGTGAGGATTTCCGGATAAGCTGCGACCGCCTCCGTGCTGTGACCGGGCATCTCGATCTCCGGAACGATCGTGATGAAGCGGTCGGCCGCATACTTCACGATGTCGCGAATCTCTTTCTGAGTGTAGAAACCGCCGTACAGTTTCTTGCCGCTCGACTTGCCAGGGAATTTCAAGCCCTGGTAGCTCCATTCGACCGGTTGCTCTTCGCGCCAAGCTCCGATATCCGTCAGTTTTGGATACTTTTTGATCTCGATGCGCCAGCCGCCATCGTCGGTGAGATGCCAGTGGAACGTGTTCATCTTGTGCATGGCGAGCCAGTCGATGTACTCGCGCACAAACTTGCCGCCGAAGAAATGACGGCTTTCATCCAGATGCATCCCCCGCCACCCAAACTGCGGACGATCCACGATTTCGCAGCCTGGAATCGACCAGCCCTCACTTCGCTTCACCTTCTTGTCAAAGGCGGTGACGGGCAAAAGCTGGCGTAGGGTTTGGACTCCGTAGAAGAGCCCCGCAGGCTCGGATGCGCTAATGCGGATGCCATTGGGTGAGCTGGAAAGACGATAGCCTTCCGCGCCGAGCGTCTTTTCCTTGTCGTCCAACTGAAGCTCGATGGAATGCGGCTTGGCGTGACTCTCGATGAAGAGGTCGTAGCCGGTCGAGGGGCGAAGATATTCTCGCAGCCGTTCCGCCACAGGCTTGGCTTTGCCCGAGGCGACGATTACCGTTTTCTCCTGAATGTCGAAACCGCCGGGCATCGCGCGGTAGGTCTCCGGCAAAGGAATGATCGCGGGAAGCGACTGTGGCAAAAGAACAAGCGCAGCGAGAATCACGCTGTTATCTTAGCGGACCTGCTTAGTCCACTTCCACGGCGGCGACCCTTACTGGATCGAACACCTTGAGAATTGGGAATGCTTTGATGTTCGCATAATCCTCTCCGAACAGACCCCACGCGGCGACTCCATCCAAGCTTTCAGGCTCCAGGAGGTCGAAAATCAGCGTAGCGAGGGGTTGCGCCGTGCGGACGATGTAGCCTTCCACATCCACCTTTTTCGGACCGGCGGAGAATTTCCCTTCCAGCCGGACCAAGCGATGACCTTGGAAGGCGTTTCGGGCGACGGCTGCCTCCGAAATCGCAAAAGTTTCCGCACTTCCTTGCCACGGCTCCATTAAGCGTTCAACTTTGATCCCATGCTTGCGAAGCAAATCGACTACTTTCCTGTGCTCGGAGGGAATGAGATAGGCTACAGGCATCTTGGCCTTCCGGGTCGGGTTGAACCGGTCGAATACGCGCATTCGAATGGGTTCCCACTCGGTAATGGGGCCCGTCCGCTTGGCGGCGGAAGCCTTCTCCATCAGAACATTCTCTTCTCCGCGGTCCGTCATCGTGAACCGAGTGCCGAGTTCCTTTCCGGCCAAGCCGAGGTTGCGCTCGTCCGCCTTTCGAGTCATATCCATCACCCGCCTGCTGTTCCGCAAAACCTCGTTCAAGCACATCTCGACAAACTGCTCTGTCGCCTTTACTCGCACGTCGAACGGGCAGTTGGTCATTGCTTCGGACAAGATCGAGACCCGATTTCGCAGTCCGCCATAGTTTGTGACATAGCGTCCCTCGTAGCCGAAGGTTTGCCAGACTGGCTTCTCGTTCTGGCGGGAAACGTTTCCGTAATCGAACAGCCGCAGACCGGTCTTCAGTGCGTCACGCTTTACCTTAAGTAAGAGCTCATCACGGGTGAACTTCATGATGTCGGGATCCGTGTTCGGGTGAAGGGGAGGGGAGTAGGTCAGCTGATATCCGTGCCGACTGCCATCAGTGGTGTGAAGATCGAAAACCACGTGCGGATCCCAGCTGTAGACATGCTGAAGCACGCCCAGCATTTCCGGAGACTCCACCTTCATACAGTCTCGGTTCAAGTCAAAGC
>JAFAFM010000245.1 GCA_023423495.1 Armatimonadota bacterium | reverse complement strand
TTGCGGCCCGAAATACCGCCGGGATCATCGACCTTCTCCAAATTCCGTGTGGAAAGCAGTCGTCGGGGAAAGATGAGCGATCAGCGTATGACCTGCATCGGCGCAAAACCACAATCGGCCCGGCCATAAGTTCTTTCCTTGCTTCCGTGCCTGATACCGAGCAGGAGTACGAAGTTCTTCGCGACCCAGAAGATATCCCTCAAGCCATCCCGGAAGATTTGCTTTTGCGCCGACTCGCGCCAAAGGAGTTTCTGCGGAGACTGGCCGAAGGCGAACTGCTGCGTTCGGCGTGGATTCAGCGTGACCTGGATGATCTGCTGCACGCTCCCACCGAAGCGCCGGAAAAATCCAAGGAGCGGCAGCAGGATTCGGACCGCGGCGACAAGCGGCCGTTCGGATATTTGCTACTGGATGCGAGCGAATCCATGGGGACTGGGCGCGACCGTCGGGACGAGGTAGCTCGGGGCTTGGCGCTTGCCTTTCTGCGCAGTCAGTACGAGTCGGGCAATCCAACCTATCTGTTTTTGTTTAGCCATCAGCTCAGTCCACCATTTGGTGGCGAGAGCCGAACGTCGTTTGAATCAGCCGTTGCCGCGATCCTTGCCCATCCCCATGAAGGCATGACCAACCTTCAGGGGTCGTTAAAGCTTTTGGCAGAAAGGATCCTCGCTCAGAAAGAGCGGATCGATATTGCGCTGATCACCGACGGCGTCACCCGGATGACAGAAAATCCGGTGAAGGAAGCCCATTTGCATACCTTCCTGGTGGGTGTCACTCCGGAGGAGTTGGATCAGTTTGCCCAGCAGCAATATCACGATTCGCTCACCAAGCTGAGCCACTGGAGTGATTTCCTCTTCCGGATCGAGCCATCCGTGATGAGCACGGCTTCGATCCCGCGTCGTGAAGACGTTTTGGATGTGGCCAAGATCCTTTACGGCGTTAAGGACGACTTGGAACACCTCGGTACCGCAGCCATGTGCCGACGGGTGTATTCCCGCGTGTGGAATGTGATGCAGATGATCGTCCGGTACCGAGAGGCAAATTCCGCTCCCGATGCGCAGATCGACGAGATTTTCAAGAATGCGAAGGATATCCACGCCAACCTGTGCTGTTCAGATCCAGACCAGATTGCGTTCGACAACCTATCGCATTGGACATCCGTCGACCGTGATATGACGCTGGCGATCGAGAAACGCGAATTGAAAACTATTTTTGACAAGCAACAATCCGAGGGGACCGTGTCTGTAATCGACCGCTCATCGGTGGCTTCGGCAAACATTTTTGAGGCGCTGATGATCCTGATTCAGGCGCTCAAGCGTTTAGTGCGTCGACGCCGTCGTCGCCTACTCTAACCACGATCACCTCTCCCGGCCCGTGGACTCCCCGAACGAGCACTCCCTCGATGTCGGCGGTGCGGCTTGTACCGGTGATGATGACGCTCGTGCGATCAGTCAAGCGTGCGAGCGCGTCCGACAAGCTTGGAACATTTTCTTGCGCAAGCACGATGTGCGTTGGCGGCGTGAGCGAAGCCAACCGATGTCTTGCTTGTCCAGCCGAAATCACAATGCTTCCGGTTTCCGCGATGGCAAAATCGGCCAACGTGATCCCGACGTCCGCCTGCCAAGGATCGGTGGTGCGGACCATGTCCGAAAAGCCCGGAACGTCATCGTCCACAAAGCAGGCTTTGCCGGCAAGATCGAGGTCGCGCAAATCGCGGATTTCACCACCCAAAGACTCCAAATTGGCTTTGAACTGTGACCACAAATCGGCCGACATTTGCGGTCGAAACGGGATCGACTCTGCCTCCACGCTCGTAGATGGACTTGCGGGGGTTGGCTTTGTCGCCTGATTCTCCGCCCACCATTTTCTGAAGTTGCTCCCACGTTTTTGCGGAAGATCGTGGAATTCCTTCCAGCCGGATTTCATGGGATGCGGCAGTGCTTTAGCGATGGGAAGAAGCTTTAAACCGGTCCGCCAAAGTGTTGGATGAATGGCACCAGTGGCATACAGGCCCCAGGGAGCGGGGTCTTTCACTGCGCCTGCTCTTTTGGCTTCGTCGCGAAGCTGAAGCAGCATGTCGGGCAGGGGGATGCGGACTGGGCACACTTCTTCGCAGGCTCCACATAAACTGGATGCCTTGGCCAAGTGGCCTGCCTTTTCCACTCCCAGAAGGGCTGGCGTAAGGACGGCTCCAATCGGACCCGAATACACATGCCCGTAGGCGTGCCCGCTTGCTTGCCGGTAGACAGGACAAACGTTGAGGCATGCGCCACATCGGATGCATTTCAATACATCGCGATAGGGACTCGCCAGCACGCGTCGTCTGCCATTGTCCAGCAAAACCAGATGGAGTTCGCGGGGGCCATCCGGTTCCTCAGCTCTCCGCGGACCTGAAATCAAGTGAACGTAGGTGGTGAGGGGTTGGCCGGTGGCGGAATTCGCCAAAAGAGTAAGGAAGAGGGGGAGATCGGCTTCCGTGGGCAGTAGTTTTTCGATCCCCATCACAGCGATGTGCACATCGGGTGCGGTTGTGCTCAGGCGGTTGTTCCCCTCGTTTTCGACCAGGACAATTCGGCCCGTCTCAGCGATGCCGAAGTTCACTCCCGAAATTCCAATCTTGGCGGATTGGAAATACCTTCGCAGCTTCGTTCGCGCCTGCATCGTAAGTTCGGCGGGATCCTCCGTATACCAACCCAGTCCTTCCCGCTCGAACGAGCGGGCGATCTCTCTACGGTTTTTGTGGATGATCGGGGTGACGATGTGACTGGGGGCATCCCCATCGATTTGCACCACGAACTCGCCCAGGTCGGTTTCGACCGTATGGAAACCGGATTCTTCCAAGTGCCGATTAAGGTGGATTTCCTCGGTGGCCATCGACTTCGCCTTGACCACCGTGCCCCCTTCCGGGGCGGCAGCACGACAAAGTTGGATGATCAGGCGGTTCGCCTCATCGGAATCCGCGGCCAGATGCACAGTCACACCGTTTGCCCTACACTTCACGACGAATTGCTCTAACAGCTGGTCCAGATTGTCGAGCACGAAGCTTTTGATTCGAGATGCTTCAT
>JAFAFM010000204.1 GCA_023423495.1 Armatimonadota bacterium | reverse complement strand
GTCCTGGTCGGGCGATTGGACCATCACCTACACGCGAGATGGCGAAACCTTCACCATCAAGAGCAACCGAAAGTAAAACTTCCTGACTCGAGGCAATCCCCAAAGGGCCGGTTCGTCCGGCCCTTTTGTTGTTTGAAGTTTCATAATCTCTAAAGGCACACGCCCATTCCCTATGTCTAACTCCACCCGAAGCGGGTTCCAGATTAGAGACATCCTCGTGGATCCACCCTTGCTACTTGCGCCAATGGAGGACGTGACGAACCTGCCTTTCCGTCTAATCGCCAAGAAAATCGCGCGGCCGGGACTCATGTTCACGGAGTTCGTGAGCGCCATGGCAATTCATTACGGGGCCAAGAAGACTCTCAAAAAGCTTCAGGTGCATCCTGATGAGCGCCCGCTTGGAATCCAGATATTCGGCGGTGATCCGTCAATCATGGCGGACACCGCGCGACTCTGCGAGGATATGGGCGCGGATCTTGTCGACATCAACATGGGCTGCTGGGTTCCCAAGGTCTGTAAAACGGGATCCGGCGCCGCCCTCTTAAAGGATCCCAAAGTTGCCGAGGAAATCGTCCAGGCCGTCGTAAAGGCCGTTAAGATTCCGGTAACGGTTAAGGTTCGCGCCGGCTGGGATTGGTCACTTTTTGCCGCGCCCGACCTGGCTACTCGATTCCAAGATGCAGGGGCGCAAATGATCACTTTGCATGCGCGGTTCGCCAAGCAGGGCTTCGAAGGCCAAGCGGACTGGGATCTCATCAAGCAGCTGCGTGAATCGGTTCGCGTGCCACTCATTGGAAACGGGGACGTCAAAACCGGCGAGGACGCCCGGCGCATGCTTCGCGAGACGGGATGTAACGGCGTCATGGTAGGTCGCGCAGCCATTTCGAATCCATGGGCTTTGCGGGATATACAACTGGCAATTCGAGGTTTGCCGGCGGGACCGCCTCCGACTTTGCACGAACGCATTGAAGTCGCCCTGGAACATTTGAGGCTGATGATCGATTACGAGCGGACCTCAGACGAGGCGGCCGAGCCAGAGTTGAGGGCATGCCGAGCCTTGCGGGGGCAAATTCCCTTATACATCAAGGGAGAAATCGGAGCTTCAGCGCTTCGCGATCGTTTGACCCGCTGCTCCACCTTTGCGGAGTATGAGGACATTCTGCGGACCTTCGAAGCAGATACTGCAAAGCGAGACTTGGTCGCGCACTAACGACGCCGTCGCCCAACCGACCGGATGGCTCGGGTCCAGACTCGAGGCACTCCGGGGGCGAGCTTGAGCGCTTCCTTGTGCAGTTCGCGCGCTTCCTCGATCTTCCCTTCCTCGGTCAAAAACTTTGCCATTGTCGAGGCGGCAACTCCGATGCCGCGCGTGATCATGGCTCGATAGTGCTGCGCTTGCGTATCAGAAAGCTTGGCGAACAGCGTATCCGCCCTTGGCAGGATCAAATCCTTTAACACGTGCCGCTTGCCTTCTTGAAACCTGTAGCCACGGTTTGCGATCGACCCGGGCCGAATTTTGTAGCGGACCAATGGCTTCGGAATGTAGTCAAACTTACACTCTGGCGCCATCACCAACCAGCCGTACCAATCACAGGCCGACCAGGTGTCTGCACTGAAATTTCCCGCCTCCAGGATTGCTTCTCGCTTGAAAAGCGCGGACGAGGCGATGATTTGGTTGTTGGGCAAGATGTGGTCCCACGAATTTCGGGGTGGGAATGCCAGCTTCTCATGAAGTTCAGACCTCCCATCGGGATAGTCGAACCAGCCGCCTGAATGGATCAGGTCGACGCCGCCGTCGGCAGCCCTCTCCATCTGCCTCTCAAGCTTTTCTGGAGTCCAAAGATCGTCGGCATCCAGCAACGCCACCCACTCTGTCTCGGCAAGCTCCATCAAACGGGCGAGCGCTGCTCCTCGTCCCATGTTCCTTTGGCGGACGACGCACGCGCCTTTCGATTCAGCAACTTCCGCGCTGCCGTCCGTGCTGCCATCGTCCAGCACCAGCAACTCGAAATCCTTGAACCTTTGGGAGGCGACCGAATCGAGAGTTGGCCCGAGGGTATCCGCGCCGTTGTACACAGATACGCATACGGTTACCTTGGGCATCGGCTAAGTTTAGCCCGCGCGAAGTACACTGATGACCCACCACAATGTTGGCGCGACAGATCATCCTTAAGACTTCGGCATGGAAGCCCATCGAGCGTTTGGTAAGACGCTCGTTTCTTTTTAAACCTCTTGTCCGACGCTTTATTGCCGGAGACACTTTGGATGAAGCATTATCCGCCAGCGATGCGCTCATCGATAAGGGCCTCTTCGTCTCACTCGATTTTTTAGGTGAGAACACTAAGTCTGAGGCTGAAGCGCTAGCGGCAAAGGCAACCTACTCGGAAATGCTCAGCCGCATCGCGGCAAGCAAATGCTCCCAACCACCGAAAGCCGTGGCTCTCCAAAAGACGCTCGTCCCCGCTGGGGGCTCGGTCACACCAACACCCGCGGGTCAGCTGGAAGCCACAAATATCAGCATCAAGCTCACCCAATGCGGCTTGGATCAAGGGACCGACTTTGCCGAAAAGAATTATCGCGAAGTTTTGTGGACGGCGGCCGAAAAGAACAACTTTGTGCGCGTCGACATGGAATCCAGCGAGTACACCGATCGGACCGTTGCCATGATCGATAAGGTTCGTAAAGATTTCCCAAACACCGGAACGGTTTTGCAGAGCTACCTGTACCGGACCGACGAAGATATCGAGCGAATGATTGAGTGGCAAACGCGAGTCCGGATCGTCAAGGGCGCATATTTGGAACCGGCTGAGGGCGCTATCCAAGATAAGGCGAAGCTGGATGAAGCTTACGTGAAGCACTCCAAACGGCTGCTGGACGCCGCCTTCTATCCGGCCATCGCAACCCACGACGAGGCCATTATCACCGAACTGAACCGCTACGTCGCGGCCAACAATATCCCGAAAGAAAGCTTCGAGTATCAGATGCTCTACGGAATCCGCAGGGATCTCCAAGACAAGCTTAAAAGCGAAGGTTATAACGTGCGGGTTTACGTTCCATTCGGAGACTCCTGGTATCCATATTTCACCCGAAGACTTGCAGAGCGTCCCGCCAATATGTTCTTCATCCTGAAGTCGATGTTCAAAGGCTAAACTAGCCGCCGCCTGGTCCCCCAAAACGAAACGCTTTCTTCGTTCCCAGCTTCTAACAGGTAGCGAGGCAAGGATGAAACCTTTTAATTTCTTCACGGGAATCGGCGTAGCGTTAGTCGCTTCCTACCTCTTTGATCCACGGCAGGGTAAGCGGCGGCGCATCCAAATCAGCCAGCGGATAGCACGCTTCGAACGACGGAAGATGAGGGCGCTTCACTCCGCCTGGGAAGATGCGCGTAATAGGTTCAGCGGCGTGTTAAGTGAAGCCAAATCCGTATTTCATCACGACGACAGCCCCGACGCCGTTATCGAGGCCCGGGTCCGCTCCGCTCTGGGTCGACACTCGGACCATCCATCCGCGATCGAAGTTTCTTGTTTAGATGGAATTGTGACCCTCGGCGGCCATATCCTTGCCGACGAAGTTCAGGAGGTGGTAACTACGGCGCGGAGGGTCAGAGGCGTCAAGAGCATCGATAATGTTC
>JAFAFM010000199.1 GCA_023423495.1 Armatimonadota bacterium | reverse complement strand
GAAGCTTCGCGCTCGGCAATCTTTGCAAGGATGAATTCCCCCGCGGCTAAGGTTGCCTCAAGCGACTCCAGCAGGCGCGAATATTGGTTGGATGGACCCGCAATCAATCGCGTATCCACGAGACCCGTTCGCGTCGTTGCATCCAAACCGGGCGCGTCAGCGACAAGTCGGTAGGCGTAGCCGATCGGTAGTCCGATGATCGAGGCGACGCCCTCGTGAAGGTCGTGGAAGAAAGCCCGAATTGCCCGGTCCATCTCGGCCGAAGCCTCGTCCGGAGGCACGATGGTCAAATCGACGTCGGAGTAGGGCGAGAGCTCCTGCCGACCGTAGCCGCCAGTTGCGATGATCGAAAAGTTCGCGATCGCCGGGTGCTCCTGTCTCGCATCCTGGGCGAGCTCTCGTATGGCTTCGTCGATCAACGCCGTGTGTTTGCGGCACCAAGCAAGACCGTCGGGGTGATGCGGCAACTGAGCGATCAACTGCATTCGGCGCTCTGCTATCTCGCTGATTTTTTCCCGCGTAGTGTCCTGCATGGTTACTGCCGGAGATAGTACACGGGTTCGTTTTCCAATAGCATGCGGAAGGTCTCCGCGTTCTCAGCCTCGAAGTACACGCAGATCGGGGTCGAAGCCACACAGAGGAGCAGGCTTATGACCACCCCGGCCACGCCTGCCAATCGGAATCCGGCCGCCAGAACGAACAGCGTGCGGATGTGTTGGGCCAGCGCCCATAGCGGTGAGAAGAGAAATATGCAGGCAAGCATGATCAAAGCCAGGCCCGCCATGATTCTAGGTTCGGCAAGGTGGGAGACGGAAGTGTCAAAGGCGGCGACGGTCGACTGCAGGGCCGCCGTCCAACCCAGGAACATCACGGCCGTAAGCATCACGAACATAAGGGCGATCAGGCCGATCGCCAGCTTGAAAAGCGGCCCTAGGTCGTCAGGCATCACGTTTCGGGGCGACTTGGGAGACAGCACCGCAAAGCAACAGCAAAGGATGCTGGCGCTCACGGCGAGCCAAGAGTTGGTTGCCACCGCGACCAAAATAACGATCACCGCCCCCAACGCAATTGCGCCGTACAGCAACCTGGGAGATTTGGATTTGGCACTGGCCACCAGCAGGTGCCCAACTCCCCAGACCAAGGCGGATGCCAGAGCGGCTTGAAGCAGCACGCCGGGAAGGTTGGGCCAGACTGCGCTCGAGAGCGTCATGGATTCGAGCTTGGAGTCTGTATCCTCGCGACGCGTCAATGCGGTCCAGCCGTCGTTCTGGTTGTAGGCATTGTCGACTTGCGCCGCTTGCTCAGTCAATCCATGTCTCTTAAGAGCCTCTTTAAAATCGGAATGGGCGATTAAGAGACGTTTAATGCTAGTTCCGGCCTGAAGCTCACGTGGATGAGATGCAAGTTCTACGACGGCAATCCCCTTCTGCATGACCTGAAGGTTTCTGGCGCCATCCCGAATCATTTCGCCGTTTTTGAGACTCGCGAACCGTAAGCTTAAGTCCTTAACATTTGATCGAGTCAGCCGGGCGGTGGTCGCACGGACGTACGACTCGACAAGCGAAGCAAAGGCGATCGACCGCAATCGGAAGCAGTATGCGTATTGCCATGAGTGCGATGAGGAGCGCTCGGCGAGGGATTGCCGCAAACGCGAAAGGTATTGGGATTGGAAGTCGTTGTACGTGATGCACTTCGAAGCCCGAATCCATGCTGCAAACGATGCATCACGATGATTTTGGTGGTGTTGGAAAATGGCGGTGGCGATCGGCCAAAAAGAGTTCGTCGGATCTGACTTTGTCCGCGATTCCGAAATTCGCAGGAGCCCCGCAAATTCTTCCGGTGAAACTGGCTTTCGGTTTCTTAGCTTTTCCGCGGCAACGTGGATCCAGAGGCTGGCGGAAACCTCGTCATCGGGAACCGGCAATTCGTCGGGAAAGGATAAAGGCAGGAGTTCGCGGTCATGGCCCATCAAATCCCGGGATTCAAGGAACGGGCCCGCGATAAACGAGCGTGAGGCTGGGTGGATGAGCAGGGTGACGACAGCACCAAGGAGGGCTCCCAATACAGCCCTCATCCACGAGGTCATCGCATGCGGTCGATTTTATCTAAGTCGAAAAGTGGTAAGCGACCCTGGGGACGCTCCAACTTGACTTCGCCGTACGGGTTCGCTTCCCGGGGCATGAACTGCCGATTGGATACAAGCTGTAACGCGGCTAAAACGGTTAGGCCCGCGATGGCTGCACCCATAAATGCCGGACTCCAATATCGAACGGAGTCTCGCGCGGTTTGCACTTTCAACCGGCGAATGACACGCTCTTCGAAAACGAGTGAGGGATAAACCTCTTCTTCCTCAACTGCGGTCATTCGCAGCATATTCAAAGCGCAAGCGCCGTGCATCTCTTCGCGCCGACAGTCGGAGCAAAGCTCACGATGATTGGACATGAACGAGATCTCTTTACTCGACAAGTCACGGTCGAACCTCTCGTTCATCAACCGACGAAACTTCCCACAACTAAAAAGCTTTTGAATCACTCGCCAACCGCCTCTATCCAGAGTTTTCGGAACCGCTCTCGAGCGGTGTGAAGCCGGGAGCGCACGGTTCCAATCGGAACATGCATCACTTCCGCGACCTCCTCGTAGCTCAACTGCTCCATCTCCCTCAGCACGAGTGTCGTGCGAAGGTCGTATGGCAGTTGGGCCAGCAGCTTGGCAATAACAACCCGATTTTCGATGTTCGCACCCTCGTGTGGCTGAACACTGTCGAATTCGGTGAGTTCCGCTCTCTTTAAACGTAAGCGGTCCATGCAAAGTCGAACGCAAATCTTGTACAAATAGCCGGAGAAAGCGCGGTCTTCTCGAAGCTTGCCGATTTCCCGGAAGCCCTTAAGAAATGCTTCTTGAGCAACGTCCTCCGCTTCGTGCCGGTCACGAAGAAGATTCGTGGCCGTGCGCACCAGCCGGTTCCGATGTCTGGCTATTAACATAGTCAGGGCATTCTCGTCACCCTCACGACACCGAGCGACCCACTGCCGCTCTTGTGCCGCCTGATCGGCAACTGCCCCAGAAAACACTTTCGTATCGAACATTGCTTGTACTTGAGACACGTTCATTCTACACGACGTGTCCGAATTTCCCTAAAGTTCAGACGCCGATTCTCAACGGTACACTCCATCCGATGCCGTGGTATTGGACGCCGCCGATCCTCACACCGTCTTTACCGGCACGGCCCGCTACGATTTCTCGGCAGGTTCCTGATTTTGGCGACGAGATCGTCGTCACCGGCAAAGTGCAGGAGATCGATCCCGTCAATCTCGTTGTCACCTACACGGATGGTGTCGCCGCAAAGTATGGGCCAACCGTGGTTTTTGCCGATCGTTTGGAAATCCATCATGCGGATTCAGCGAAATTTGCCATCGCCAAAGGCAATGTTCGTCTTGAAGATCCCGAAGGCAGAATCGAGGCGGAATCGCTCACCCTGTGGTACGGCCCATCGCGAGGTCCAGATGGCCAGCTTGCGGTGGCGGACCGTGTCAAAGTCGAGATTGGTGGAATGACGGGCTTCGCGGAAAGCGCGGTTATTAAGCCTGACCGTTGGGAGTTTCTGAATGTCGAGGCGACCAACTGCAAGCGGCCGATACCATTGTTTTTGTTGAAGTCCAGACGGGTTGTAATTCAACCGGGCAAAAGCGGAACCCTTTACCGGCCTCGACTTCAGATTTTGGGAGCTGACCTAGGCAACTTGCCGAATCGTCACTTCTCGCTAGATCGAAGAAATCCTGGGCTACAGCTTCCCGCGGTCTCCTTTAAGCGCGGGGCTGGGCTCGGCATCAGTTGGGCGAGTGGCTTCCTTCTGGATGATCAGAGTATCTTGACTGCGGATTTTTCAAGTTTCCCGAAGGATTACCCTTCCTACTCGGCGACGTACGCGCACTCGTTCTTGCCCACCGACATATCAAATACAAAGATCGTAGCTCGGTCCGACCTACTCGAGCGATTCTCCTGGTCCTACTTCGACAACATCAGGGTGGGCTCAATTACCAGCACGCGCAGCTTCACTAACAAACTGCGAAACTCCGCTACGGTCCAATCGGTTTGGAATACGGGTTCCTCAGCTCGAGAGCGTAGCGAGGATTTCAGCAAAGCGATCGATATTGCTTATGAGCGAAGCGGGCCGGTCGGCCAACTGGGGATTAACTGGCAAGTCCGAGCTCAAAGTATCCGTCGCAGTGACGAAGACTTTATAGAACGTGGAGTTGCGAGCGTTACCGTGCAGGCTCCATCCATATCTCTCGGCCGGGGATTGGAAACTGACGTTCGCACTGATTTCTATGGTGTAGGAAGTGAAAACGGCGGCTTTGGGTGGGCGCGGGCTCACGCCGGGCTTATCTATCAGCCGATACCGCAATGGCGCGTTGGTGCAGCATTCATCCACGCGGCGGAGGGCGGGAAGGCTGATTTCGTTGCCGACCGCCTGGTCTCGAAGCGGGCCGCCCATATTCGGACCGACTTTGATTTGGGGCCCACGAAGATCAGCTACCTGGCCAAATTCGACTTCGATAAGGGTTCCTGGTACGACCAGGAGTATATGATCAGCCAAGTCGTTGGCTGCTTGGAACCGTTCTTGATTCGCCGTCAGTTTCCGAATGATTACGCGCTCGGTGTCAGGTTTCGGCTCGACGACTTTCTAGGGCTTCTGGAGAGGCGGAAGCAGGTGAGGACAAAGCCGGTACCTCAGCAAATAAGCGGTCCTCTTGCAGATCGGTAACTTCGTGGAAGTCCGGATGGTACAGTAGCAAGACTCCCTTCTAGGGTCCCCGAAGTCTCTATGTCTCAAGAACAATCTCGTCAATTCGTGGAGCAGGCAACGCAGTCTGTTCAAAGTGGCCAATTCGAGGGCGCACTTCAGTTGGTCGACCAGGCACTGGCAATCAATCCGGCCGATCCCGATGCGCACATTTTGCGTGGGATTTGCCTTTCGCAAACTGGACAGCCGGCAGCGGCCACCGAAGCTTTCCAGCGGGCAATGTACTTGGACCCCAATAGCTCCAAGGCACGCTATAACTTGGCTGTCCACCAATATGCCCAGGGTCAGAAATCGGAGGCGCTCAGGCTTGCTCGCGAGGCTGCCAGCCTGGACGCGAGTCACTCTGGCGCAAGACAACTTATCTCCAATTTGGAAGCCGAGTTAAACCAGCGCTCGACCAGTGCAGGACCCAATCCGAATGACCCACTAGCGGCGCCACCGATTTCGCAGTCGCCGCCCGCTACCATGCCTTCGGCAAACCCTTACGCGGGGTCACCTGTTCAGGGCGAAACTGCCCGAAATGAACCAAGCATGCCGGGAGCGCCTCCTGCACCCTACAGCGGGCCAACCAACCTTCCGCCGGTCACAAATCCGTACGCCAAGCCAGCTTATTCCGGACCGGTTCACAGCATTCCGTTCGTGGAGAATCTTGGTGGGGCTTGGCTTGGGATCGGATGGTTTTTAGCCGCTCTTAGCTTCCTGGGCTTTATCGTGGGAGTCATCATCGTCGTCGGGGCATTTCAGGCAGGAAACTTGAATGATCCTGAATCCTTCAACCGGGCGATGAACTCTTCGAGCGGGCTGACTTTGATTTCGCAGATTGCGGGATATGGAAGCTTGCTCGGCATCATCATCTGGTCCATCATGGACCTCATCGACCGGCGCGGAAACTTCGTGTGGCTCATTCCGAACATCATTTGTTCGTGCTGCGGGTTCGGGTGGATCACTCTTCCAATCTATATTCTCGCCGGGCGTAACAACTAGGAATTCGCAAACGTTTTAGGAAAGGGGACATGACCTTACTTACATCTTTGTTTCTGGCAGCGAGCGTGAACGCTCAGGGATCCACTGTCGACGTACCGTTCCGACTGGGTGAAAACGCGATTATTGTGGATGCCCAAGTAAACGGTGCGAATGTGGCCTGCATGTTCGATACCGGGTTCTCCGGTTCGGTTGTTTTAAACAACAACATCGACATTGGCAAGCCGACAGGTCAAATGACCCTCCGCGACTTTGTGGGGCAGTTCCAAGCC
>JAFAFM010000137.1 GCA_023423495.1 Armatimonadota bacterium | reverse complement strand
GCCCCGCTCAGCCCGATGCCAATCGCACCGAGAGCCAGCCCGATTGCCGCTACGCGTGATTCCGCCAAAGCAACAACGATTCCGGCCATCAACGCGGCTAAAAGTCCGGGAATTTCGCGGAGGGATTCAAGCGTTCCGAGTTGAAGCTCATCGGCTTTTAGGACGTCACGGAGAAAGTTCTGGAAGACGCCGCTGTAGATCGCGAAGCCGACCATGAAGAAGAAGGTCAAAGCAGTGAAGAAGCGCCAATCGCGCCGGATCAGCGCCTCATCATTCGTGAGATCCGCTTGAACGTCCGCTTTTAGCACGACGCAGAGGGTACCAGCGGTAATCTTGATCCATGCAAAAGGCTGTGGTTCTCCTAAGCGGTGGATTGGACTCTGCAACAACCCTCGCGATGGCAAAGCAACTGGGCTTCGAGTGCCACGCCCTCACCGTGACCTATGGCCAGCGCCATTCAGAAGAGATCGGAGCGGCCAGCCGGGTGGCCAAAGCGCAGGGTGCGGCGGAGCACAAGATTGTGGGCGTCGACTTAAGCGCGATCGGCGGTTCCGCGCTCACGTCGGATATCGACGTTCCCAAGGATCAATCCGACGAGGAGATGAAGGCCATCCCCGTGACTTACGTGCCCGCCAGGAACACGATCATGTTGTCGATCGCCCTTGGCTACGCCGAAGTGCTGGGAGCGCAGGATATCTTCTTGGGCGTGAACGCGATCGATTACAGTGGCTACCCCGACTGTCGGCCCGAGTTCATCGCCGCATTTGAGCACATGGCTCGCCTTGCCACAAAAGCAGGAGTCGAGGGCCATCCGGTGAGGGTTCATGCGCCTCTCGTTACGCTGAGCAAAGTGGAGATCATCAAGAAAGGGCTTGAATTGGGCGTCGACTACGGCTTGACGCATTCTTGCTATGACCCATCACCCACCGGCGAGCCTTGTGGCCGCTGTGATGCCTGCCGGATTAGGTCACGAGCATTCGCAGAACTTGGAATGACCGACCCAGCCTTGGCACGGTAGGCGGATAGCCGGTACAACTGAGCCTCATGGCGATCTTCGATATCGGATTTCTTGGTGGCGGGCAGCTTGCTCGAATGTCCATCCAAGCCGCCCAACGTATGGGTTTGAAATGCATCTCCTTGGATCCGGGTGCGGAAACGCCTGCCTCCGGAGTTGCCACGGCCATCAAAGGAGCACTTCATGATCCCTCGAAGATTGCCGAGCTGGCGAGCCAGTGCGACCGCCTGACCCTTGAAAATGAGTTCATTCCGGCGGATGCGATCATTTCGGCGGGCTTCGACTTGAGAAAACTCGTACCGGGGGTCGAGTGCTTGGCAATCATTCAGGACAAACTGCGGCAACGTCTGGCCCTGGAGCAAGCCGGTGTGCCTTCGCCGAAGGCTGTGGCACTTGAGGATGGGGTGGTTGCAGCAAAAGAGATCGGTTTCCCGATGGTCATCAAATCCCGGTTCGGTGGGTACGACGGGAAAGGAACGCGTTACGCACGGACGCCCGAGGAATTGGAGTCACACCGCGACCTCTGGAAAGGCGGGGGGTGGCTGGCCGAGCAGTTCGTACCATTCAAGCGGGAATTGGCGGCAATGGTGTTTTTGAATGCAGACAACCGGGGAGCTTTTCCGACGATGGAGACTATTCAGAGTAACCACGTTTGCGACTTGGTCTTTCCCAGCGGGGTCGATGGAAGCCAAATCGCGATTGCCGCCGTGGACGCAGTTCATGGCAACGGGCTGTTCGGGGTTGAGTTGTTTGAATTGGAGTCCGGGGAATTGCTGGTGAACGAAATTGCACCACGGCCACATAATACTGGCCACTACACCTTGGATTGGGGAGGCGTTTCCCAGTTCGAGCAGCACATCCGTCTCGTGATGGGTTATCCAATGAGCTCACCGCAGGGTTTGGAGACTTGCATGGCCAACCTGCTCGGACAGCCGTCGGCAAAGAACTACCTCTTGGCCATGCCGAAAGCATTGGCGGATCCGGGCGTCCACTTCCACTGGTACGGGAAGACAGAAGCGAAGCCCGGAAGAAAGATGGGTCACTTGAACGTCGTGGGAGGCGAGAATGTGGTGGAGCGAGCACGCAACGCTCGTTCGGCGTTTTATGAAGCTTGGACCAAATAACTCAGTCTGAAAAGCCGGATTCAACGTGGGAGCCGTCACAAAACGGCTTGGCCTTTGATTTGCCGCACCGGCAAAAGGCTGCGCTTTTGTCCCGCCTGACTGCATTGCCTGCTGCATCCTTTACCAACAAGCTGCCGTAAACGATCAGTGGACCGTTGGGCACCACTTCTGCCCGAATGACATCAGAAGCTGCTTCCTAAGGCGGCGGATTCACCGACCAACTCGTACGACAAAGCTCCCGAGGGGCACTTTTGGACCGTTGCGACGATCTGCTCTGTGGTAGCGCCGGACATATTTATCCAGGGTCGCTTTTGCGGATTGAAAACTCGGATGAGGGACTTCCAGCAAACCGCGGAGTGAATGCATTTTCTCGGCTCCCAGATCACCGAAACTTCTTCATTTGAGTAGCGCTTTGCCGACATTGCTGGTTGATTGTAGCTGGCGGTAAAGTGGGCCATGCCCATCGCTCCCAAGATCACCGGCACCTTTTTGGACGAGATCACCCATGACATCCCGAGCCAGAACTGGAGCCGCCGACAGTGGCAGAAAGAGTTTATGCTCTACCGAGAGATCGGGATCGACACCGTGATCATCATTCGAGCCGGATACCAGAACAAGTGCATCTTCCCGTCCAAAACCATCCCGAATTTGCTACCTGTGTACGAAGATGTCGGCGAAATCTTTTTCTCCTTGGCCGATGAATTTGGCCTGAAGGTCTTCTTCGGCACCTATGACTCGGGATTTCATTGGATGCGACGCACCTGGTGGAAAGAGGTGGAGGTCAACAAAGCCTTTTTAAGGGAGGCGGTCGATCGTTATGGTCATCATGCGAGTTTCGGCGGTTGGTACCTCAGCCACGAGACCGGCAAAAACGACGCTCACATCATCGACTTGTTCAACGAAATCGGCGGATATTGCAAGGGTTTGCGGGACGTTCCGGTTTTGATTTCGCCGTATCCGCAGGGAGCTAAGCAATTGGGCGAGAACGCGCTCACGCTTGAGGAAAGCTTTGACCACTGGGACCGAATTTTCGCCGCGACTAAAGGCGCGTTTGATATCTGCGCTTTCCAAGATGGCCAGGTTCATTACCAGGAGCTGCCGAATTTTGTCTCTGGCATCGCGGATCTCGGAAGAAAGCATGGCGTGACGATCTGGTCCAACCTGGAATCGTTCGACCGGGATATGCCGATAAAGTTTCCGCCTGCGGACTGGCGATTTCTGCGGTTTAAGCTCGAGACCGCAGCCCAGGTAGCCGAGAAGATCATCACTTTTGAGTTTCCGCACTTCATGTCCCCCCACTCCTGCTATCCATCGGCCCACAACCTTTTCGAGCGATATTCCGAGTTCGCCAGTCTGCGGGAGGGCATTAGCGACTAGGAGTTCGGGCTCCGTCCGGTACAATTCAATTTCTGTGCTGGACCCCAAAACCAAAAAACCGATTGCCAAACCGGCCTGGTACAAGAACACCTATTTCTGGATCGCCGGGATTCTGTTTGTACTTGGCGTTATGGGGTTGCCGTTTTTGGGTGGAGATCAAATGATCCGAGATCCTGGCCAAAAGCGAGAGAACTGGCTATTTCTGCTGTATTTCGGGGCATCGGCGATCATGCTGATCAACGGATACATCAGCCACAACCAAACCGTTCAGCACTACCGAGAGACTATCGGAGAACATCACGAATGATTCAATGCACCACTTGCGGGCGTCCGCTGGATAAGCTTCCAACCTGGCTTGCGGGAGCCAACGTCGTCTTTGTCTGCAACAACTGTCCCAATCGCCAAGCGAAGAACATCGCCTTCCTTTCTCTGGAATCAGAAACTCCTAAGAATCCAAGCCAGGATGCGCCCCCAGCTGATTTGGCGGAAGAAGAAGAAGAGCCCGAAGACTAAGCGGCTCGTGGCCGCATAGAAAGGCACACGACAGACCGGGGCGTGAACTGCAACCCGAGTTCGCAAGCGCACTGCAATCGGAGGGATTGGGGTGTCAATTCCGCGGTATCCAAGAGAGTTACTTCGGCCCGCATTTCTCCCTGCTCAAGCCATACAGCAGCATCGACAACGCCAGCCTGACCTAGCAGATATTGCTGGGTCACCTTGGGATCCATCAAATGGGCGAAAGCTGATTGCACGATTAGGATTGTCGGCAGGAGCTTCAGAACTCTGTAGTGCGAATCTGCAGACTTTCTTTCCGAGTCAGTAAGGGCACTGACCAAGCGTCTCCAAGTTGCTCCGATTTTGCACGCTCGCAGGCGGTTTTGGCCGCTTCTTCGGAGGGAAACAGGCCGTACACGGCGGAACCCGAGCCGGTCATACCAAACGGTCTCGCTCCGAATACTCCAAGCCGCTCCGCAACATCCGTGGTTTCGCACGCGTTGCGCTCAAAGTCGTTATAGCCGAATTCACCCCTAAACTCCTTAAACGGATACCCCTGGAGGTCCAATGCAGCGTACATTTCAGCGGTGGAGTAGCCGTAGGGGGGCTTCACAACCACCGCCCACGTCGGATCAGGATCAGGAAGTGCTTGCAGCTTCTCTCCATATCCCTCGGCGTAAGCCCGACCACCAACCAAGAAGTAAGGAACATCGGCGCCGACAGCCTGTGCCACTGAAAATGCATCGGTCTCGGTTATGCGTTCTGGAACCAAGTGACGGACAGCCCTGATCACGGCGGCGGCATTTGCGGAGCCACCACCGAGCCCCGCCTGCAGCGGAATGATTTTCTTAATTCGGATTGCCATCGCGGGCAAGTCGGCAAATTCAGACAAGAGTCGCAATGCTTTAGTGACAGTGTTGTTCTCGGGAATACCCCCTCCCTCAAAGGACACTTGCGGCTCCCTACCTATTTCGATCCGGACTTCGTCAAGGAGCCCGATGGCTTGAAACACAGTTCGAATCGGGTGATACCCAACTTCGTCCTTCGGTCCGACCGCCAGAAAGAGATTGAGTTTCGCCGGACAGGTGACATCGAGGACCACGGGTTGATTATGGATAAGTCAAACTTAAACATCCCATGACCTTGGAAGAACATCCGCATCGCCGATTCAATCGCCTCTCGGGCGAGTGGGTGCTTGTTTCGCCTCACCGAACGAAGCGGCCGTGGCTAGGTCAGCAGGAGGCGGTCGCTAAGGAAGGACGCGCTGCTCACGACCCCAACTGTTACCTCTGCCCAGGCGGCACGCGGGCCAACGGCGAGCGAAATCCTGATTACGAGGGCATATTTGTATTCAAGAATGACTTTTCTGCCCTCATGGATACGACCGCAACCGAGCGCAACACGGAAAGTTTCTTTCGAGCTTCACCAGTAACTGGCGAGTGCCGGGTCATCTGCTTCTCACCGCGGCACGACCTGACCTTGGCGGATATGGCGGTCGATGAGATTGGCCAGGTGGTCGAAACCTGGGCCACGCAAATCGAGGAATTGGGTCGCACATACGAATGGGTTCAGGTTTTCGAAAATAAGGGCGAGGTGATGGGTTGCTCTAACCCTCACCCGCACGGACAAGTTTGGGCGAGCAGCGAATTGCCGACCTTGGCATTTCGTGAGGATGCGCAACAACTCCATCATTACAAAATGAGGGGCGAGCCTCTGCTTGTAAAAGCCCTCCGAGAAGAATTGGCGGATGGTCGCCGAATCGTCGAGGAATCCGCTCATTGGGCGCTGGTTGTCCCGTTTTGGGCAGTGTGGCCCTTTGAGTACTTGTTGCTGCCGAAGCGGCCGGTGCAGAGAATGCCGGATCTTTCCGTGGAGGAAAGAGCCGACCTTGCCCAGATCCTCAAAAGGGGTCTTCAACGCTACGACGGGCTGTTTGATACCAGCTTCCCTTACACTATGGGCTGGCACGGCGCGCCAACCGACGGCGAAGATCATCCTCATTGGGTTTTGCATGCACACTTCTATCCACCCCTGCTCCGCTCGGCGACGATCAAGAAATTCATGGTTGGATATGAGATGCTAGCCGAGCCGCAGCGAGACCTAACTCCCGAGCAGGCTGCCGATCGGCTGAGATCGGTCGGCTGGTAGCTGCTTTCCAGCCGGGTAGTAATGCCCAGAGAAAATTGCAAACATGACAGCGCAACGGGTTTCTGCCGGCACCCAGTCCCAACTTCACCTGGGACCCGAAATGATCGGCAAGCTTCATCTCGCATAAGCCCCTTGGAGCTATGAAGTACACCGCACTAACCATCGCCGCCCTCGCGGCCCTTTCGACAGTAGGCTTTGCCCAGACGAAGAAGCCTGCCAACACTCAGGTTAAGCCGAAGCCCGAGAACAAGGCCACCAAGGGCACGGTTCAATTGGCCGGAGACAATGGCAAACTTAACACCACCTACACGCTAGGCAAAGTGGATCCGATCAACATCACCGTTACCGATGTTCGATTCAGTGTCGTACGGGAGATCGTCGGCAAAGATGTGCTGGCGCCGGCGAAGGATGAGAAGCTGATGGTCGTGGACTTCACAGTTCATAACCCGAATCCAAAGGCCATCCAGTTCAGCGGCGGCTCGATCAAGTTCACGGGCGTCGATCAGGAGTCGGTTAACCGAGATCACAAGTACTACTTCACCCGGGCAAAGACAAATGAGATTTTCAATACCGAACTCAAGCCTGCTCAGAAAGTCGAGCTTCGCACCGTCATAGTTGTGCCGGCTGCGGGAACGGTTCCCAAGTTAATGCTCGAGCACCGATCGGGTGGACCAGTCCTCCGGATCGATACTCGGCCGTACATTAAACCGCTCGATCCGATCTTTGCCGATTCCAAGGACGAGACCGGAATGACCACCCTGGAAACAATCAAGGCGCAAAACGATACCTACTATCCGTTGCCCCAGATCGATATTAAGGTCAACGCGCAAGATGTCGCCAGGCACGGCAACCGCTTTGGGCCGAATACAACCGGCGCGGGTCGCATCTACGCTTCGGTGAAGGTCCACATCAAGGGAATGAGCCCGAACCCGGCCTTTCTGCGCTTCAACGCTGAATTGGTGGACGAGGATGGGGGCAAGCACCCGGTCGTCAAGTGGGCACCCACATCCACGGAAGACCACTTCGGTAGCCGCGTGGAATTGGATGAGGAAGTTGCTGTTCGATTCGTTGCGGTCATTCCTGAGAACGTGAAGATCAAGTCTATTCGGATTGTCGATAGCTCTGGCAAGCCGTCCCGGATGTTCATCTTCCCAATCGGCGGCTAAGTCGCCCCGAGCAAGAAAGCCCTCGCCGAATCTTCGGCGGGGCTTTTTTGCTAACCGCGAAGGGGGCGTTGGATGTCGTCGGGAGAAAAGATGCAAACCATGAGAGGCCGCAATTATTCAAAGAATTGGCTGGCCGTCTTGGACACTTTTCAAACCGTTGGCGGCCCACGAGCTTATAATCCGTTTACGGCAGCGTCATCGAATGGCATCCTTAAAGAGAAGGACTCTAAGAAGAATAAATGCTGCCACAACGACGGCAACAACCCACCAAATCACCTTTCGATTAAAGGTATCCACTACAATCTCGTGCTCTGAATATTCAACACCTCGGCTTGTACAGGGCCACTCGTTCGGCTTCGAACACAGTCGGCAAGGTTGTGTGGAAAAGCATAGCAGACATTGAGACCTTCGTAGCGCGGTGGTTTGCGCGATAAGATACGAACGCATTCGCAAAATGCGGCGGCCACGTCGCACTTCAAGCTTGGTGGCGTGCGGTTGGTAACATCTTCACAATCCACTCGGTATTGACCGGTCTTCGGGTTTGCTGCCTTGTTCTTGCAGTCCTTTTCCTGGTCGCCCACGCGTCCCGGCACACCCCATTCATAAGGTCCGCCTTTATCGCCTCCGGGATACAGGCCACCTGCACAACCTCCATTGGGACCAGTCACACAAAGATACTTATGGGTTGGGGGTGTCGGTGGAGGTCCCCAACCGTACTGGCGGCAAACGTATACGGCGCAAGGTCCGACGCGATCGGGATTCTCTCCAGAAGGATCTGTATAAGTAGTGGGATTGTTCTTGGCGTAGCTATATGGGTGTTCTCCAGCAAATTGTTCCTCAAGACGAGCCTGAGTAATCCAACACGCAAGTCCAGGTGAGTATGTGCGGCCGCCCGGAATCTGTGGCGCGAACGATTGGCGAGTTTGCTGACTCCGCTCCCGGGCGTCTTTCACAATGGTATCGATTCGTTGTCGGTTGCTTGCGCTCATTTCCGTGATCCTCTGTATTTGTTCTTCTCGTGATTCGGGAATTCGGTCGATAGATTTCAGGTCGGTGTAGTCCGTGTGCCTTCCGTTTGGTTCTTGGAAGCGCACTCGGAGTCCACCGGCAGGGTTATGGGACAACTCCCATCGGGCCTCTGCCGTGGCTCCCGTCCTCGCCATTGCGACCCCTAACTCACACTTCGCTTTCACTGGCATGCGAGGCATCCAATCTGGGTGCTTGTCGTGGTCATAGCTGATACGCGGAGGAACCTCGATCAGGTTTTTGTGGAAGTCAAGTCCAGCGTCCGTTTCATTGAAGGCAAGCTCAAGCACGTGATCGACGGCCGTCATAGTGCTCTCGCGGTCAACGGGCGGGCTGTTCTGAACTGCGCAGGCAAAGTTCTGGGCTAAGTTCACGATCTCCGGGATCGCGGAGCGAACCGCAAGGATGTGGTCGCCATAGCGCGTGATTGAAGTGCCCTGCTCAAGTTCGATCACGCTTGCGGCAAGGAACGAGGCAAGAGAGACGGCTTCGCGCTTCGTGGGAGGGATGTAGCCACTCTGCACTGCTTGTGCGAGTTGGCGGTTAGCGCGCTCCTTGTCCTGCTCCACGATGGACAAGTCAAAGCCCTTCTTCCGAAGGACATCGTCCACCGCTTGATCCAGCACAAACGACTGGAGCATCTGGACCTGTGAGTATCTTGGCGTGTCGCTCCGATCCTTCCAGACTCGGTAATCCTCAACGTCCATCACCAGGTCGAGCCACACGTGCGCAAGCTCGTGGGCGTACACCGTCTCGTGAAGGTTAGCTATGTCAAGGAAGAAGAGGATGCGATACGCTTCGCTCCAAGCGTCCACCCAGTGACCGCCAGGGTGACCACGATGAGGAAACTTCCTCGGCATCGTATCTAGGGGTACGAGCGCTTTAGGCGTGCAGAAATCGATCTCCCGGGCGAAGCCGTAGAGACGGGTAGAAAGATTTTGTGGAATGACAGCCGGATAAAGCTCATCCTCATTGCCCAGTGTCGTCATGCTGGGAGCAGTGGTGTGGCCGTCCACGATCCACTCAATGCCATGCGCATTTACCATCTTCGCACCGATTGCCGGCATGCCTCGCTGAATCGCGGCTAAGTTGTTCTGCTCCTTGAGGCAGGCTACATCCAATTCAAGCTCTGCGCGACTCTTGCTCAGCTCAACGACAGCTTCAGAGGGAATCATCCCTGATCGCATCTGCTTTCGTCGAAGCTTTGCATACATGACCAAATCATATAGCAATTTTGTGGGGATCAGCCAAGCAAAATCTAGAATCTTGCGATTCGTATTTCCAAGTGGTTGAACCTGAAGATTTGAATCCTAGTCCCTCTCGACAGGGATTTTAGGTTCAAAAAGAGGTGGCTGGCGGACTAGGATTCGAACCTAGACGTACGGCACCAAAAACCGTTGTCCTGCCATTAGACGATCCGCCAACGCGGGGCACAGTATACCTTTGACAGGCTCACAACCGAAGGAGACCAATCCGCACCGGCCGGGCCATAATTCCTGGCATGAACGACAGGATTGCCCGCCTCGGCCGAACGCTTCAGAACCATGGGATCGATGCTTACTTTGCTTGCGCTCCTACTTCGATGGGTTATTTGGCCGGCCTTCATGAAGATGGGCACGAAAGGCTCCTGGTAATGGCACTCAACCAGTCAGGGCAGATGAGGCTGATCTGTCCTGCCCTTACCGCCAATCAGGCCAAACGGGTCGGCATCGCGGATATACGCCTGTGGGCCGATGGAGAAGACCCAATTGATCTGATTAAAGAGTTAGCGGTCGACTGGGATCTCAGGACGGGAATTGTTGCGGTGGACAATGAAATGCGCGCCGACATCCTCCTCGCTCTTCAAGATGCTTTGCCTGCGGCACTTTTTAAGCCTGGTGACGCATCCCTGTCTGAACTTCGGCGCATCAAGGACGGCAATGAAATCGAACTGCTCCAGCAAGCGGCCTCCATCGCTGACAAGGCATACGAGATCGCGAAACCTCAGATCAAGGCGGGGATGACAGAGATCGAAGTCGGCTAGCTGCTTGCCGACTCGAGGTCCGACCTTGGCGGCACGCCGCCTTTTGCGATCGTCGCGGCTGGTCCG
>JAFAFM010000103.1 GCA_023423495.1 Armatimonadota bacterium | reverse complement strand
TGGTGAAGGAGATCGCAGTTGTTGAACGAACGCCGACTCTGGATGGCAGGATGATGATCATGATCCTGAATCCTAAGCCTCAAACTGGAAGTAAAAAGAATGCCAAAGCTGAAAACAAACAAGACGGCAGCAAAGAGGTTCAAGATCTCGGGAACGGGGAAGATTCTGCGGCGGAAGTCGCACAACAATCACCAGTTCCTGCACAAGAAGGCGAGTCGCAAGCGTCGGCTTGAACAAGAACCGGAAATCTTTAAAGGTGAGCGAAAGCGCGTAAAGCGCCTTCTCTGCCTTTAAGCGTTGAACCTACCGCTACCTCCCACTTCGGGATGGGACCCGGTCCAGACCAAAAGGAGCATATAAAAAATGGCACGTGTTAAACGTGGCTTGATGCGCCACAAGCGCCACAAGAAGATTATCGAAAGAGCCTCGGGCTATTGGGGACGTAAGAAGAACGTTTTCCGAAGAGCACACGAGCAGGTCATGAAGTCCGGGCAGTATGCGTTCCGTGACCGACGAGCCAAAAAGCGAGATTTCCGCCGACTTTGGATCGCCCGTATCACTGCCGCATGTGCGGAGAACGGAATAAAGTACAGCCAGCTGATCTACGGATTGAATAAGTCGGGCATCCAGGTTAACCGAAAGATGCTCAGCGAATTGGCGATTGCCGATGCAGCCGCATTCACCGCCGTCGTTCAACAAGCCAAATCAGCATTGGCCTAACCTTCGAAGGCAACTATGAACGGACAGGGAGAACCCCTGTCCGTTCTGCTGTAAACCCAACATTTCAAGGCCCGGCATACGCCCCGCCAAGTACAATTTAGGAAAGCAATGATGCAAACCCTCAACGATCGAGAAGCGCCAGCGATTATTTCCGCCCTGACCACCCACGAAGTCGAATTCCTGGATCGGGTTCGGAACTTTGTGCAAAACGAAGTGCTCCCCAACACCCGAGACTGGGAACGAAACACCGCCTTCCCAGACTCCATTTGGCTCCGACTGGGCGAACTTGGCCTTCTCTCGATGACCCTCCCCAAGGAGTTAGGCGGACAAGGTTTAAGCTGCCGCGCATACGTGGAAGCTTGTCGGGAGATCGCGAAGGGAGATCCAGCTCTTTCGATGAACGTCGCCGCGGTCAACGCACTCTGCGTGGCCCATTTTGTGAACTTTGCCAGCGATGAACAGCGGACCAAGTATCTTCCCGGAATCATCCGAGGCGAAATCAAACTTGCCTGGGGTTTGACGGAGCCAGACGCAGGTTCCGATGCTCGCCGCGTGCAGACCCTTGCGACTCCCGTCCAAGATCGACCGGGCTTCTACCATCTTAACGGCCAGAAGATGTTCATTACCAACGCTGGTAGGGCCGACCTCATCATCATGATCGCGCGGACCTCGGAAACTGAATTAAGCGCGTTCTTTGTCGAGACCGACCAGCCTGGGTTCCAAAATGTCCAGCGAATCCATACCGTTGGTGTTTCTGCCTCCTGGACAACGTCTTTTGATCTGGTCGATGCCGTGGCTTGGCATACGCCTTGCAAATTTGAAGAGGCGATCGGGCTGCTGTTCCGTGGTCGGTTAGGCATCGCTGGTATGGCGCTAGGCATTGCGGAGAAGGCACTTGAATTGATGGTGGAGTACTCCAAGCAGCGAGAGCAATTCAACCGCCGGCTGTGCGATATGCAGTCCGTTCAAAACATGATTGCTGACAGCGCCATGGAGATCGAAGCTTCACGCCTGCTTTTGCAGCAGGGGGCCGAGATGTTTGACCGTGGCTTACCGATCGTCAAGGAAGCATCGTTTGCCAAGCTGTACGCGAGCGAAACATCCAACCGAGTGACCAACCGCGCCATTCAGGTTCATGGCGGAAGAGGCATGACGCCGGACTACTTAGTCGAAAAACTATGGCGTGATGCAAAATTAACGGAAATTGGCGAGGGATGCAGCGAAATCCAGCGTATGGTAATCGCCAAACAGGTTTTGAAGTAGGAACGTAATCAGTATGGGGCGACTGGCTCCAAGGAGTTTTTGAATGGTCTTATCGGCAGCGGTCGTCGCGCTTGCAACAACGTTTATCTCCCCGGTTCAGGAGACGAAACTCGGGCGAGTCTTCAAGCAGGGCGAAAAGCATACGTACGAAATCAAATCGAACATGTCCATCCAACATCGGCAGCGGGGGCTGCAGACGTGGATTCCAGAGGACTTGGATCTGAACTACCGTTTCACCACGGAAGTGAAGGCGCTTAAGGCGGACGGCATTGCCGACGTGCATTATCAGCGCCCCACGATGACCATTATTACCGGCGAGACGTTCGATAACCCTCCCAAGACGGAAGTCGAGAAGACCAAGCTCAACTTCCTATTGACAATGTCACCTGCAAACGAGGTCTTGAATGCGAAGGACCTCAATCCTCCGGCCAAGCCGCCCGCCAAGAAAGGCGGCGGGGTCAAGATGTTCCGTGCATTGTCTCCGGCGACTTACAACCGTCAGCAGATTCCATTTATCGCTCAGTTTATTGGCGAGGTTCACCGCCTCGCGCTCTTTGCTGGCAGCTTTGACAGCTCACTCGACCTGGCCCCTCGGCTCCCATTCGAGAAGCTCAAAGTGGGCGACACGTGGAAGCGAACCGTTGGTTACACGCCGCAAAAACTAAAGGGTAAGGACGGGAAAACCGTTAATCAGCGCCTTGACTACACCTATACCTTTAAGGGCTTAATGGACTCTGGGGGAAAGAAGGTCTACCGCGTTGTCGGCCACTGTAATCTAGACACCAATCTGGCCGATTACATCAACGATATGTTCGATGTGAAATCGACCGAAACCGGTATCAAGACTATTCCGCTCAAATTCAGTTCGGAAATCAATTTTGACCTCGACCCTGCGACCTGCAAGACACTAAAGGCCGACGCTGTTTCGGAGGGTGGATTCCAAATCGTCCTTACTCAATTGCCAAATGAAGCCATCGAGGAAGAAACTTTTAAAGGAAAAACTCAGCTCCGGATTATCAATCACACGATTGTAAAGCAGCCCAAGAAAAGCTAGCATTCTTGCGGAGAATTGCACAAGCGCCAAGCAGAGCATTCGCAAAGCTTGGCGCTTTGCTTTATACTTCCCAGGGGGAAAGCTGGGGGAATACCGCCTCCCGCAAGTTCTTAGTTTGGCCAAACAGCCAAGCTCAGACCCGTAAGAGGGCGCGTGCAGAGCAGACGAGAACTAGTTTCGGTAGGGCGAACTTTTGTTACACTTGGTCTCGTTGCGCTGTGCTCGGTTGCCCTTGTTTTCTTTCTCAATAGCTCCAGTAACCAACCGGCGCTTGTCTGGCTGATCCTCCCCGCATTAGCGTTATTTGCCGAGTTCATGCCGGTGGAGCTTTCTCGACGTGGAGTCCGCATCACATTCACGCTGCCGTTCGTTGCTGGCGTTGCATTTGCGAAGGGCCCCCTGGCAGCCATTGCCGTGGATGTTCTGGTGACACTTGCTGCGGGTTACACGATGGTTCGGCGTCGCCGCAGTAAGTCAGCATCTATGTGGCTTGGCATCAATGCCTTTGTGGGCGCGATAAGCGCTTGCACGGGCGCGCTTGCCAAATTGCTGGTGGAAGGAAGCTTTAAGGGGGCCCATATGGTCCCCGTTCAATGTATCGCGTTCATGCTGGGGTACGGAATCGTGAATTTCCTGCTTGTCACGTATCTCGACTGGCGTACCGGGGGAAGAACTTGGAGCGAGAACCTCGTCGGCACCCTCAAGCTTTCCGCCAAAAGTTTTGCTCTGTACACAGTAGTTGGAATGGCAGTTGCCATCCTGGTCGCGGAAGGCCATTACCTCCTTATCCCGTTCACCCTGGTACCGGTCTTGGCCCTGCGGACCGCCCTCGAATATCAAACTCGGATGTACGAGCACTACTACGAGACCATAACGGCCCTTACGCTCATGCTTCAACGTGCCCACCCATACACTCATGGCCATTTGGAACGGGTTGCGAAGATATCGGAAGAGGTTGCTCGTCGGCTGGGATTATCCGGGGCACGGTCCAGAATGGTCCGAGAGGCAGCTGTACTCCACGACATTGGAAAAATCGCCGTGGATGAGGCCCTGCTGGATAAACCAGCGAAGCTGACTGAAGAGGAAATGGACCACGTCCGAAAACACTCGGCTTGGGGCGCTGAAATTTTGGCTCCCGTGCGAGGCTTCAAGGAAATGCTGCCGTGGATTCTGCATCACCACGAGCGTCCTGACGGGAAAGGGTATCCACATGGCTTGGTAGACCACCAAATCCCGATCGAGAGCAAAATTATCGCGGTGGTCGACGCCTACGATGCCATGACGGGCTCAGAGCTTCCGGGCACAAAACGATCCTATCGAGAGCCGATGACTGCAGAGGAGGCGCTCCACGAACTTGCCCGGTGCGCGGGGACGCAGTTTGACGTCCGGGTAGTCCAAGCGTTTCGGGCTGTTGTTGCGGAGGGCCATCGATGAATCCGGTCGCCATCGCGGTTCTGGTTTTCGCCGCCGTCACCACGGTTTGGCTCGTCATTTATGTTCAGGTCTACCT
>JAFAFM010000100.1 GCA_023423495.1 Armatimonadota bacterium | reverse complement strand
GAACATTGCGGAGGGCCCGCCATGTTCCCGCGGGCAGCGGTTCCAGTTCCGGGATCAATTGGCTGGTAAGAGCAGCGACTAGTTCGGGCTTCACGAGTCACCCCTTGGCCGAGCGGTCGCGAGGGCGAGCGGCGTTACCGACTCTACGCCTGCCCGTCGGAGCTTGATGGAAAGCGCGGCCAGGGTCCATCCGGAATCGACAATGTCGTCGAGCAGCAGACATCCACCCGCGGGGACATTCGCAACATCAACTTCAAATGCATCCCAAACGTTTTGAAGCTGGCGGCTGCTGTTTTGCATGGACTTTTGATCTGCGTTGGGCCGCTCTCTGCGGATCGCTGGAATCGCCAGAATCTCCAACCGGGCGCTCAACCGCTGGGCAAAGTCGGCAAGGGCGTTGCTGTGCCGGCTAGGCACCCACGTCAGCCAGGTGGGCAGGATCTCCAAATTTGCAATTGCTTCAAGGCACGGTTCGATCAATTCGTCCGAGAACTTCCCTGTTTCATATTTCCCTTGTCGCACCAGGCGACCCCAGCCCGCATCGTTGTAGATGCTGATCGCGATGCCGTCTTGGTGCAGGTCTTCAGCGGGAATCTTTTTTCGCTTGACCGGGTCGGCGAATCCGGCCGGAAAGAATTTCGGAGCTTTGATGACTTGCTGGTCGCGCTGCAGAAACTTGATCGCATCTTTGATCAGCTCAGCGCTTGGACTGGGATGAGTCAGGCTGCGGCAGTTGTCGCACTTGCCGCATTTGGTTGCTTGCGGGTCGTCCAGGGCCTCGGCTAAGAACTGCATACGACACTGCGATGTGCGCGCAAACGCCCGCATGTGGGCGAGTTCGGCCAGCCGTTGGGAAGTGATTTGGTCGGACCTGAGGTGAGCATAAGTCCAATCTGGATCTATCCATCGATACCCCTGGGTGTCATGTCTGACTGCCCCCTCGACTTCCAAAAGCTTCAACGCCTTGTCGATCTTGGCTCGGCGAATATTGGTTTGCGCGGTGAGGGCATCGATGGTTGGAACAGTTTGGGACTGGAGTATGGGCTTCAGAGCCTCGAAAACTTCGGCGTCCGGGAACGCGGAATCGATGAAGTACTGCGTGATTTCATCATCCTCACTTCCTTCCAGCAGAACCACTTCCGCTTGGTCCAGTGCACGGCCCGCACGTCCGATTTGCTGGTAATAGCTAATCACCGATCCCGGCCGCTGGAAGTGAACGACAAAGGCGACGTCTGCCTTGTCATAGCCCATTCCGAGCGCCGTCGTGGCAACCAAAACATGCAACTCGTTGCAATGAAACTTCTGCTCGATCGCCACCCGTTCGTCCGTCGGGATATCTGCATAGTAAGCCTGCGCGTCGACTCCCTGGGTCGTCAGCCACTCTGCCACCCGTTTGGCATCGTGGACCGTCAGGGTGTAAATGATGCCTGACCCTTTTAACTTGGGAACGAATTGGGCAAGCCACGCCAGCCTCTCCGCCTGGTCAGCTAACAATTGCACCCGAAGACGCAGGCTGTCGCGCATTAGAGGGCCGCGCTGCACTCGCAGCGAACTGCCGAGTTGCTCGCGAATGTCCTCGATAACACGGTCGTTCGCCGTCGCCGTTGTGGCAAGGATCGAGGCATTGGGATTTAGTCGACCTACCGATTCCAGGATTCGACGGTAGTCCGGCCGGAAGTCGTGCCCCCAATCGCTGATGCAGTGAGCTTCGTCAATGACAAGCAGGCGCGTCCTTTTCTCTAGGTCAGGGAGCAATCTGGCCTTAAAATCCGGGTTTCCCAACCGCTCGGGAGATACCAAAAGCAAATCGACGCGATCGTTGGCGAGTTCGTGTTCCAGACTGCCCCACTCATCGCGATTGGTCGAATTCATACTGACCGCAGTAAGCCCAAACTTCGCTGCCAGCTCCATCTGGTTCCGCATCAACGAGAGCAAAGGGCTGACCAGAAGCGTTGGGCCGCCTCCCGTGGTCCGAAGGATCTTAGTCGCTAGAAAGTACACCAGGCTCTTTCCCCAGCCGGTGCGCTGAACCACCAACTCCCTCGCTCCCGAACTCAGAATAGGCTCGATTGCGTCCCACTGACCATCTCGAAACGCCGCGCCATTACCGAACGCTTCCTCAAGGTGGATCAGCGCCCTGTCGTGCTGGGAAGCGGCAATCATTGTAGATATCAGTCTACATGATTTTGGAATTTTGCAGGGATCATTCCTGTAAGCGAATTTATGCGGAAAACCTTGGCGTCGGGAGGCAAATCCGATAAAAGGACCACGGACTCCGTAAGCGTGTTGTTCTCAAGCAGGACCTCGCGTTCAATGCCAGGGAGGAGCCCGCATTCGAGGGGGGGCGTGTACAGCTTGCGGTCCCTCTCAAGGACAAAATTTCCCTTGCAAAACTCGGTGATTTCGCCACGCTCGTTCCAAAGAAGCACTTCATCCGTGGTGGCGGACCGCAGTGCGCGGTCGTAGATTCGACGTCGGTTAGTCTTGTGGCTGAGCAGCGGGTCGGAGGCTTGGACAGGCTCTGAAGCAAGGCTAATGGTCAAGTTCGTGATTTCTTGCTTCAGAGGCACAGTCTGGACTTCCAAACGACCACTCAAGAATACCGTCAGCCGGAGTCTGTATTGCTCACCCTCGTGGACTGGCACGGAAGCCAGGACCTGTCGTGCTTGGGCCTGGTCAAACCCGATTTCAAATGCCTTGGCGGACCGAGCGAGTCTAGCGAGATGACGATCCAGCTTGCCTGTGTCTGGCCAGCGGAAGGTCTCGAACAGCCCGAACTCCTCGGAAGTCGAGTCCAACACCTTGGTCTTGAGCAGGGTTTCGACCCATTCTGATGCAGGGTCTGAATCCCACACGATGCCGCTGCCCGCGCCATATTCCCACGGCCCGTTATTCACCTGTGAAATTGTCCGAATTGCTACGGAGAACCTTGATTGGTGAGGGGCCGCAAAGCCCAGCGCTCCGGTGTAAACGCCGCGGGGCGAATCCTCTAAGCGGTCGATAATTCTCGTTGTTTCGACCTTTGGCGCGCCCACGATGGAAGCGCACGGGAATAATGAGTCGAACACGTCCACAATCCTTCCTTCCGTCTCGGCTTCGATCGTCGAGGTCATTTGAAGGACGGTGTCGTGGCTTTCGATGTCAAATAGGGACGTCGTTTTTACGGTGCCCAGCTTGGCTTTCTTGCCCAGGTCATTCCGAATCATGTCGACGATCATGAGGTTCTCCGCCCGATCTTTTTCCGAAGCGAGCAGGCTCTGAGTGTTCCGTCGAGTTTCCTCATACGTGCGTCCAATCGGAGCGGTGCCTTTCATAGGGCGACAAACGATATGAGCTCCGTTCTTAGTGAAAAAAAGCTCGGGCGAGAGAGAAGCGATAGTGGTCTCGGCGTCCAACCAGAGGCTGGCGTACTTTGGAGGATTCTCTGCTACCAAATCAACGAACCGCGCGACAAGCGCCTGCTCAGTTTGCGACCGCATACGGAAGCTCAAGTTAACTTGATAGGTGTCGCCGGCGGCCAAATGGCGTTTGATCTCCGCGCAGCGTTCCAAAAACCAGGCTTTGTCTGCTTCTGGAGACCAATCCATCCGCGATGGCTTTCCGTGCGCTACCAACTCCTTGTAGAAGGATGGTGAGGAGTCATAAAGGTGGAATGCGGCGTAAGGGCGTCCCGTCGCGTGTCTTGAAACAATCGCGGGGTCAAAGGCGGGTCCTGCGCTATATGCCACATAACCAGCCGCGAAGCGGCCAGCTTCAGTAGCCTTGTGGACCTTTTGTAGGAGTGGGCGAACTTCCTCAAGCGTGAATGCCCGAAGTGTCTCGACTGCAGCAGTAAAGAGTAGCCACCCCGGTCCGTAGGTCGAATCGTCGACGTGGGTGAGAAAGTCACCTGCCTTCAATTGATCGGCATGAAGCAGGAGCCCCGTTTTTTCCACTGCCAACTTTAACGATTCGGATGCTTTGGTAGTGGTGGACATCGGACGTATCATGGCAGGCGGAACCGCAAAGAGTCCCACCAGAATTGAAGAAATGCTACGAACTTTAAGACTTTACTTTAGGTTCAAAAGTCAAACTTAAAGCACAACTTTAGCGTTCTAGGTTCAACAAGAAAAATTTGCAGAAAGACCTGTAAATCTTCGTTGGAATATGGAAAGTCGAAACCGAGAATCTTCTTGTCGGAAGCGCGAACAGGACGTCGCGTGGAACACGGAGGATTCATTCGATGCCGCATTTTGCATACACGGCCATAGACGCATCCGGTCGCACTGTCCGCGCCACGATGGAAGCGGACAACGAGCAATTGGTACTTGCCAAGTTGCGCGACCAGTCGATGCACTGCACCGAGATTAAGAAGACCAACAAAGTGCCCAAGGTGGGTAACGGCATTTTGGGCAAGAAGAAGTTAAAGCCCAAGAGCATTGTTGTCTTCTCTCGACAGTTTGCAACCATGATCGACGCAGGTATTCCCATCCTGCGCTGCCTGGACATCCTTGGCAGCCAGATGAAGGACCCGACCATGAAAGAGGCCGTGCTGACGGTCACCCAAGACGTGAAGAGCGGTATGGCGCTCAACGAAGCCATGCTTAAGCATCCGCACGTCTTCAGCAAGCTCTACATCAACATGATTCGAGCGGCAGAAATCGGCGGCATCCTGGACACCATCCTTGATCGCTTGGCGGGCTTCCTCGAGTACGAAGCGGAGATTCGCGGCAAGATCAAGGGAGCGATGATGTACCCGGTGTTGGTCCTCATCTTCTCGCAGCTGATGCTGTTCATCCTGTTCAGCTTCGTTCTGCCGAAATTCAAGGAAATCTTCGACGGTATGGACGTCGAGTTGCCTCCTGTAACCGCCGCGCTTTTCAGCATGGGCGACTTCATGCAGAAGTTCTGGTGGGTCATCCTGTTAGTCCTCGCCGGCATCTTCTTCGGAATCAAGAGCTATGGCAAAACCCCTAAGGGTCGATACCAGATCGATTACATGAAGCTGAAGATTCCGATCGTCGGGGAACTTAGCTTGAAGATGAGCATTGCCCGGTTCTCAAGAACCTTCGGAACGCTCATCAACTCAGGTGTTCCGATGCTGCGAAGCCTTGAAATCGTTGGCGAAACCCTGGGCAACGCAGTTCTTACCAAAGCGATCGACGACACTCGAACCAGTATCAAGGAAGGACAAAAGCTGTCTCAGCCGTTCTTCCAGTCTGGGCTCTTCCCGAACATGGTTACTACCATGATCGACATTGGCGAAGAGTCTGGCCGACTATCGGAGATGCTCGTCAAGATTGGCGACTTTTACGACCAAGAGGTCGAGGCCACGGTAAAGGGCTTGACCTCAATGATTGAACCGATGCTGATCATCTTCCTTGGCGTGGTAGTTGGCTTCATCGCAATCTCGATCATGACCCCGATCTTCAAGCTCGTGAACAGCGTGAAGTAATCGACAACCGGTATTCGGCCGTGTGGGATTTCGGCCGAATACCACCAATCTTCGCTCAAATCCAGGAGGGACCCGAGCGAGGAAAAACGCCGGCAAGTGGGAGTTCGGCGATAGAGATGGATCACGGAGTGAGGAATGTCTGAAACATTAGGATTGCATCAAGACTCGGAAGGAATTGTCCTGCGATATTTGCGGGACCCAAGGCCGGACATCAAGGACCTGATCATGGTTCAGTACGCGAGCCTGGTGGAGCGAATTGCCCGTCGGTTCAGTGGAATCGAGCCATTCGAGGATCTCGTCCAGGTTGGGTTTATTGGATTGCTGAATGCATTGTCCAAGTTCGACCCCGAAGCTGGCGTGCGATTCAACACCTATGCCACGTACCTTGTGGCGGGCGAGATCAAGCACTATCTTCGAGACCGATCTCAGACCATCCGACATCCAGCTTGGCTGCAAGAACTCCGCCACAAGGTCAATCGGAGCATGTCCGTCCTCACCCAGTCCTTGGGACGCACGCCGACCAACCGAGAAATTTCTGAGGAGCTTGGAGTTTCCGAACAGGCCGTACAAGAAGTATTCCAAACCCAGGAAATGCTCCGCGTCGCATCGCTCGATGCTGGTGGCCAGGGCGACGACGATGGAGATACTGAGGGCGAGCGCCTGGATGCAGCCTCCTTCTGCCCTGAGCAGCTCAGCATGGAAGATCGTGTGGTTCTCGAACACGCCATGCGGCAGCTTCGAGACCTGGAGCGACAGGTTTTGCTCCACTTCCACTTCGACGCAATGAACCAAACGGAAATTGCCGCGAAGCTTGGAATTTCGTGCAACTACGTTTCCCACATCCTACGGCAGTCCTTGGCGAAGCTTCGAAAGATACTGACCGCCGAGGAAGAAAAGGATCGGCTGCTTCGTCGGCAGGCCGAAGCTGTGGATTACGATGTCATCGATGCCAACACCGGCGCGTACACCGAGTCCTATTTCCGAACTCGGCTCGAAGAAGAATTGCATCGCGCTTCTGCTGAAGAGATGACGACTTCGCTAGTGATCATCAACTTTAAAGGGCTCGAAACTATGCGCCAGTTTTACGGCGACGCCTCAGTCTCAGACTTCTTGGCAGATGCTGCGGAATTCTTGAAGTCCAACGTTCGAAGGCTTGACTTGGTCGCTCGATACAACAGCACTGGCTTCGCCGTGATCCTGCCCTCTACCGGCCATGGCGTCAACGTGGTGCGCAAGAGATTGGTGGATAAGGCCAGCAACTGGATGTCCGGTAAGTTTGTTGCGAACGGCCCGGTGTCGGTGGAGATTGGCCAAGCCGTTGCTCCGGTCGACGGGCGCACCGGAAGTGAAATTCTGAAGCGAATGGAAATGAAACCAGCCATTACGGCGGCAGAGATCGCGCGAAAAGTAGCCTAACTACTCCTGTTGCCAGGTGGCAATGCGTTGCCACCGTTCGAAGCTGTAGAGCCAAGCCCGTTTGGGATCCTTGAAGGGAGACCAGACGACCAGGCCAAGACGGGTCCTTCGAAGAGCCGCGGAGGTGAGCAGTTCCAGCTCCGCGCCCGACTCTGTGTTAATGAGGCGAGGCGATCCGTTACCCGTGAACAACGCGATAAGTGGGTCGCCGGTGTCGGGAAACTTCAAGTTGCCCTTCCCTTCTACAAGATGCTTGCGAATTAAAGTCTGGAGGTCGATTCGACCACCAACCCGAGTTTCGTAATCGGTCTTCTCGACGAACACACCTATTCGGGAGGATATCGGTTGATAGCTTTCAAGTCCGTTTCCAGCGTTCTTGAATTCGAACCTCGAGTCCTCCGGTTCAAACGCTGCGATTCCCCACTGATCTCCTTGTCGAGCAATCACGCTTAACCTTTCCGACAGCACAAACAGGCGATCGTCGATGTTCTTATCGGCAAGAGATAACCCGGTGAGGCGAGCGTGAAATTTCGGATGAAAGGTCTTTGCGGTTAGGTCAACTGAAACCAGGGATTCCATCCACGGCTTGCCCGTTCGATCCTCCCACCTAACCAGAAAGAAAACGTTGTTTCCCACCCGCTTGGAGCCGCTGAGGGCCGTCGCGCCTGCCCGACGTATCTTCTTGCCGATGAGGTCGGAATTCTCCAAGATTTCTTCGCGGCTGAACGCTTTGGGAGAGGTGGCAACAGCTTCCATCCGCGTGCTTTTAGCAACTTTGCCAATCCGAATCGTCAGGCCGCGATCGTCCCAAACCGCGTAATTCTTGTCCTTCCGAAAACTTACCGACAAGACTGGGCGCTCGCGGGGGAGCTGAATCGGCACAATCTCGCGGCGACCCCCAACCCTCAGGATGAAGTTTTCCTGGAAGTATCGCAAGGATGGTTTGTCTACCGGTTGCTGATATAATGGCAGACAGAAGAGCAGGTGTGGAGTCAGCACTCCATTCCCCTCCCTGGGTGCAATTTTTGGACTGTCGAGATTGTCATCGATGGCATGCCGAGGATCGTAGATGCCTGGACGGCAAAGTGAATCCCCATAATTGGGAGACGGCCGTTTGCGTCGCACAGGTGCTGGGCCTACGCAGTATTTGTACATTCAACGACTACAAAGAACGGCTCGTGGCAAGTCGCAAACCGCTTGAAGCAAAGGAATCCAAGACAAGTTAACGACCGACAGGTCTCAACTTTCAACAAAAAATGAAAGTTGGGGTAACATTGCCACACGGCGATGGCACTCTCCCCGGAACGGATTTACGGCGACCTACTCGACATTTACAAAAAGGTCGAGAACTGCGAACGGCTCAGCTTTGAAGACGGGATGAGGCTCTATCAGACGCCGAACCTGAACGCCGTCGGTCAACTGGCCAACATCGTACGGGAAAGGCTCCACGGGGATAAGACCTATTTCGTTCGCAACCAGCACATCAACTACACGAACATCTGCAACAAGTTCTGTAAGTTTTGCTCATTCTATGCCAAGAAGGGCGGTCCGGCTCCCTATCAAATGTCGATCGATGAGGTCAAGACCCGGCTGGAGTGGCATCGCGACGCCAACCTCACGGAAGTCCACATGGTGGGCGGTATTAATCCGAGGCTGCCCTATCAGTACTACATGGACCTCGTCCGCACCGTGAAGGAAAGCCTGCCCGGAGTCCACGTGAAGGCTTTCACGGCCGTGGAAATCGTGGAGATTGCCCGGCAGGGCAAGGTGACCGTGGAGCAGGCGCTCGCCGACTTGATCGAGGCGGGCCTCGATTCCTTACCCGGCGGTGGAATCGAAATCCTCAGTGATCGGGTCCACGCCGAGCTTTTCGGAAAGAAGTTAAATGGCGAGGAATGGAAAGACGTCGCCCGTGCCGCGGCGAAGCTCGGCTTGAAGCAGTACGCCACCATGCTTTACGGCCATATCGAAACGGATCAAGAGCGAGTAGACCACCTGATCCAGCTTCGTGAGCTTCAGGACGAAACCGGAAACTTCTTGACCATGACTCCCCTCAGTTTCCACCCTGAGGCAACGGAACTGGCCCACATCCCCAAACCAACGGCGGATACGGATCTGCGAAACATTGCCGTCAGTCGGCTAATGCTCGACAATTTCGACCATATCAAGAGCTTCTGGATCATGAACACGGTGCCCGTCACCCAAATGGCGCTTTGGTATGGTGCGGACGACGCAGACGGCACGGTTCACGAGTACGAGATCACCTACAAAGAGGGCGATTTTGGCAACAAGAGCCAAGCGCTCACGCGGGACAACATGATCCGCATGATCGCAGAAGTCCACCGTATTCCCATCGAGCGCGACTCGCTCTACAACGAGATCGTTCGGGACGAACTGATCAAGCGGGATCGCCAATTGACGGCATTGCCGGTCGTTTAATCCTTAGCCGTTCAATTTGTCTTCCAGGCGCGCATCCCCTTGCCCGTATCGGCAATGACGGTTCCATCCGTCGTGCGCCAACCTGGAATCCAACCCTTCCCGAATCCAACGAGCACCCGCTGAGATTTTTCGTAGTCCTTCGGCACGGAAGTAGGAACAGCGGCAAAGGATCCTGTCTTTCCTTCGACTGCGAATTTATCCGGTATATCGAATTTGACCTTTGAAGAAAGTGTTAGAAGAGCTTCTTTAGGCATCCGCTCCGCAGAAAGCAGCTTTCTGCCGTCACCGCTGAAATTAACCAGCCATACGCGCTCTCTTCCACCCTCGGCATTAAGTTCATAAACAGATATCGCGCGAAAGTAGGACGGCCTTGTCCTGTCATACAAACCTCGAAAATTGTCTCGAAAGTCGAACCCATTTCGAGTCTTGGGACCGGGCGACCCAATGGCAGTTGTGGGGACGGTCGCCTCGACAAACCGCACCCCCGGCTGCCAAGCCACGAAGTTCATCGCAGTAACAGCCGTTTCTTCATCCGAGGCTACATTACTAGGCTTTGGACCGGGATCTCGGAAGTCAGTAAGGTGGTTAGAATAAGATTTTAGGTGCCGATTGCTGGTGTCAAATTGGAAGTTCGCCGCATAAACGTACGGCACTCCATCGATCGTCTTCTCCACCTGAAAATGTGGGTTTTCGTAGTCCTTGTCCAAGCTGCCGCTGAACTGCAAGGCGCCATGAGTGCCGATATCATCTAACAACATAAGCGTTTTCCGGGCAAGCACCATGAGTTCCCGGCCGGACATTGGAATGCCATTCACCTTTTGAGGCGAGTCACACCAAAATCCCACCACTTTACGGTTTAACTTCGAAATCCTAATAGAGATGACGGGATTCTTATACTGTTCCTCCCAGGTCCTTTCGGTTTCGATGAGCTTAAGCGGATATTTTGAATACAGCGCGTAGGATTCATCACAGATAAGGCCAGCGCCTTTTATGGTTTCTATTTTTTCCCTTGCAAATCGAAGTCCATCACTTTCGACAATCGCCGATGAGGATGCTACTGTAAGCCAGGCAACGGTGCCCAATACCATGTTGATTCTCCTTCCTCAATGATTTCCCCAAAATAGAGATAAACCCTGTTAATCGTCGTTCTACTGTCGCCCTGAAGGTAAATTTGCGTTGGAACAAAGTTATTATTCACAAATTTCCCAGGCGACCAGGCCGTATTTGCTAACTCCACAGCTTCGTCGACTGTCTTTCCATCCCCTAAAGCCGAAAAGAGTACTTCAGCGTGCTGTTTGAGCGTGCCGTATTGCCAAATAGGCTCCCCATTAGCATCGCGACCAATTTCCTTACCAACAGTCAAGGAAATCGTTTGGTCAAATCCCAAGTATGCCTTTCCGATTGAAGTACTCGAAATCTGAAATCCGATGTTTCCACCTGGCGACCCATCAGCGCCAAGAGTCTCGCACGAATAGAACACAACCAAATTGAATGGAGGTGTAGTTGCAGCACGACCTGAAAACGCCGCGCCAAAACCAACTTCCTCATTTTCTTGTGCAGGCCCATAAGAACTCGAGTAACTGCCTAAGGATCCGTGGGTCAAAGTAATGAACACTGTCGCTAATTTCAGATGATTTAGCAAGTCCGTCCGATGATAGTACGGGTCGCTTGGCGTCCCTAACAACGTATGCTTGCTGGCCATTAACGCCGATTTGCCTTCGTCAACGACTAGTTTGGACGTCAAAGTCATCGGCCCCGGCGGATTCTCGATAATCGGCGGTCCCGAGGTGACCGGCAATTGGACCTTGGTACCCATAGTAAGGCCCTTGTTATAAACATTTACGGGAACAACAACTTCCACCGGCGCCAGGGGAACCCAGTAGTTCGAACCGAACGGCTTAACGCTGAAGTATCCGGTGCCTTCAATTCAATGCCACCCTCAGCAAAATGTGTGCTTTGAAACCTAACGTTTACCCCGGCTGGAGGCTGATAAGGTGGTGGCGGCATCTCGCCGTTCCAGTGCCGCACGGTTTCTCCACCTACCTTCACCACGAAAGCGTCCAAACGGGCATTCTCCCAGTCACCTGGACCCGGGGGACCTTCCAAAGGAGGGCTCATTGTGGCGAAAAAAAGTGCACTGAAGGAGACGTTTGTTCCGCTTACATTTGAGTTAGGACCGGGCCCGGAAATCGACGCATTAATCTGAACATTGTTTGATACAGAAGAAGCATTGGTGGTCACGGGGCCTGAACCGCCTCCGCCTGGGGGGGCTTGGGCACACAATAACGCACACCATAAATAGCAGCATAAAGAACAAGCGAATCGCCCCATATCCGAATGATACATCATGATTGCAAAAAGCGCATGAAGAACGTTCAGGAGAGCTGAGGAGAAGCTTCGCTACTGGGGACTGATCATCAAAACGCCAATGCACACATATTTACCACAGGGGTCAAATCTTTGGATATAAAGAGGCAAACGGGACTGTGGCAAACACTTTTTCGCCGGAGGAATTAGCTCTTCCGCTTCAAAAAAAGCAAAATCCCACCTTCACCCTTGCTGTCCGCTAGTGGCCTTGGGCCACGGTGGCTGGGCTGGGTGACCGGCGCAAGCAGCAGCTTCATGGTTTTGCCCTGGACTTCAAAGGAGCTGGAGTACTCAAGCTCATTCGCACTGGCGCATTCACCCTTGTCGTCAAAGCGCTTCAGTGACTTGGTCTCGATCCAAGCCATGTTGCCCTTCACCCTGAGTCGGCCAAAAAGCAGAAGGCTCTGCTTGGGTTCCTGCTCTGATTCCGATTCAAAGCGCACTTTCTTGCCCTGCCACTCTTCTCGAGGAGCCTCTTTCCCATCTACGAATACTCGGTCGATGATCCAGTCACCGCCGATCTGCTTAAAGGTTTTGGATTCCGCCTGGCCGACGGAAAGCTGGAAGATGAGAATGAGAAACGCGCCAATCGCTTGCAAGATTGCCTCCACAGAATCAAGATGTGACACTACGTCGGTGGAGTGTTCTCATTCCATTATGATTCGTATACAATGCCGTATGCGAAGATTGGCCCCCATTATCTGCTCCTTGCTCCTGATTGCTTCCTTTGCGGCCTCTCAAACTAAACCGGCGTCAAACTTGGTTTACGCGGTCGAGAAAGGCAAGGCCTATCACAAGAAGAATTGCAAGCTGAAAGTCGGCTCGAAGGGTATGACCCTCGTCGCCGCGAAGAAGCAGGGTTACAAGGCATGCAAGGTTTGTAAGCCACCCCAGTAAGCAACTGGAGTAGAAGAGACTTCATGAAGCGAATTGCCCCCTTCGTTCTATTGGCGTGCGTCGCCCTTGCACCTTGCCAGCAGGCTTGGAACCGCGCCGAGCACGCCATCGCCCAAATTGAGGCGTACCGGAAGCATCACAACGTGCCCGGTATCTCCGTGGCGATCACGCGGAAGGGACAAGTGGTGTTTGCACGCGGGTTTGGCTATGCCGACGTTGAACGCCAGTCGCCCGTCAAAACGAACGACTACTTTAGGCTAGCGTCGGTCAGTAAGCCGATCACCGCCACCATGATTTTCGAACTGGCGGAACAGGGGAAGATCAATATCGACCTGCCGGCCCGGCAATATCTTCCGGAGTTGCCAGCCCATCACGTGTATAAAGTGCGGGACTTGCTTTGCCACCAATCTGGTGTGAGGCATTACGGCGCGGACGGGCCGCTGCGAAACTATCCCACACAAGTGTCCGCCCTTACGCGGTTCGTGAACGACCCCCTACTATTCACCCCCGGCGAGAAATACAGCTACAGCACGCACGCCTTTACGGTTTTGGGCGCGATCATCGAGAAGGTCACGAAGAAGACTTACCGGGCGTACGCCGCCGAACGAATGCGGGCTTGGGGAGTCGAGGAGGTCCAGTGCGAGACGGGCGCCAATGCCAAGCGGACCAAGGTTTATGCCACCGTTGATGGCAAGGTTCGGGTGAGCGAACGCGACGACCTTTCGTGGAAGTATGCCGGTGGAGGTTACGAAGCCACGGCAGTCGGAATGTGCAAGCTGGGAACCGCCATCCTCTCGGGCAAGATTTTGAAACCGGAAACCCTGACGCAGATGTGGACGGTTCAAAAGCCGAGAAGCGGCAGTTCTTCGATGGCGCTCGGTTGGACGATCAGTGAGAGCACCGGCGCAAAGCTTGCCACCCATGGCGGATCTCAACTGGGTGCAAACAGCAGTTGGAGCTTACAGATCGGAGGCGAAGTCGTCATCATGGTCTTGAGTAACAAAAATGGCCACCGGCCGGGGGACATTGCCGCGTTCTTAGACAAGCTGGTCCGGGTGCAAAGTGAGCCCTTGCCGACCATCAAGCTGAACTAATGGCTAACATCCAAAGCTAGCCTGTCCGATACACAAAAGGCTGTTAGGCCATTTCTGCCAAAAAGTGATGATGCTTCGCCAAAGTACTTCCCCGGCATAAATGATTGGGGCCAGCGCGGCTAAACGTGCTAGGATATAAGTGTGGAGATGAGCACGCCACCAGACAATTTCGCCGCGGACCTCGGTTCGAACGCGAGTTTATTGAGGTCCGCGCTTCTCGTCGTCATTAGCATTCTTATTCTCGGGCTTACGTAGCCGAGACGGATTGCTAATCAGCGAGCCCTCTCGGAAAGAAGTCCGAGAGGGCTTTTTCCTTTGGGCAAGCTGAGATTCTAGGAAACTCAGGGGACTCGACACCGCCGTCGCATACCTGTAGCTCCGCTGACGGAGCGCGATCACAGGAGGTTATCGACGTGCGTTCAGGCGCAAAAATAGTAATGGAGTGCCTTGCCCGAGAGGGTGTGGAGACCATTTTCGGCTACCCCGGAGGTGTGGTACTCCCCTTGTACGATGAGATGCTGAATTGGCCGCAGGTCAAGCATGTTCTCGTCCGGCATGAACAGTGTGCCGCCCACATGGCCGACGGCTATGCGCGGGCAACCGGAAAGACCGGAGTCTGTCTTGCCACTAGCGGACCAGGAGCAACCAATCTCGTAACAGGAATCGCTACCGCGATGATGGACTCGGTTCCGATGGTCGCCATCACCGGCAATGTCAACTCATGGTCAATCGGAAAGGATGCCTTTCAAGAAACGGACATCCAGGGAATCACCATCCCAATTACCAAACACAACTACCTTGTTACTGATGTGAACGACCTTCCGGGCGTGTTGGCTGAAGCTTTCTACCTGGCCAGTACGGGTCGGAAGGGCCCCGTTTTGGTGGATATTCCCAAAGATGTATTCATCGCCAAGACCGACGTGGAATTTCCTGTGACGGTCAGCCGGCGGGGATACCGATTGCCAGAGCCTCCGAGACCGGAAGAAGTGGATGAAGCTCTTCGCCTGATCGCGGCTGCGGAACGGCCCGTGATCATCGCCGGTGCGGGAGTCTTATGGTCCAAGGCTTTCGAAGAGCTGCGTTTCTTGGCCGAACACGCGGACATTCCCGTCGTGAATTCCCTGCTGGGACTAGGTTGCTTCCCCCGAGATCATGAGCTCTCGTTAGGGATGATGGGCATGCACGGAGAGGCTACACCAACGCTCGCGGTGCAGGAAGCTGATCTGGTGTTGGGTGTGGGTATTCGATTCGACGACCGCCTGACCGGCGCGACGGACTCGTTTGCAAAGTCAGCGAATATCGTGCATTTCGACATCGACCCAAGTGAGGTTGGCAAGACGGTAACGGCGGTCGCCTGGGTGATTGGTGATTTAAGAGAATCCCTGCAAGCCCTCAACAAGCGTCTGCCCCGAAAACAACACTCGGAATGGAGGGCAAAGCTTCGGTCTTGGCAACACGAGTTTCCCCTGGTTGCACCCGCCGGCAAATTCCTCTCTCGGCATGTCTTGCGAGCGCTCGATGAGCACACGTCGGGCAATGCCATCGTGTCGACCGACGTCGGGCAGCATCAGATGTGGGCGGCGCAATTCATGAAGCAGCGAAATCCATTCAGTTGGCTTTCGAGCGGTGGGCTGGGAACGATGGGATACGGATTCCCTTCCGCCATTGGAGCCAAATTTGCTCGGCCCGAAGCTGAGGTGTGGGCAGTCGTTGGAGACGGCGGCTTCCAGATGACGCTGCAGGAACTGCAAACCGCCAAGGAATACGACGTGAATGTGAAGATCGCTTTGCTCAACAACGGCTACTTGGGCATGGTTCGGCAGTGGCAGGAATTGTTCTATGAGAATCGGTACAGCCATGTCGAGATGTCTTCTCCAGACTACGGCAAGTTAGCGGATGCTTACGGAGTCCGCTACTTTCAATGCACCTCTACCGAGGAGTTGGCAGACACACTGAAGGGCGCTTCCGGCCATGATGGTCCGGTGCTTTGCGAATTTGTCGTTGAAATGGAGGAGAACGTGTTTCCGATGGTGCCGGCGGGCGGCAGCAACAGCGACGTGATCATGGATCCTGACTTGAGCCCGGCAGTGGCTGGGGTGAGAGCATGAGCGCCCGTCAGCATGCAATCACGGCGCTGGTCCAAAACGAAGCGGGCACGATCAACCGGCTCGTCTCGAACTTTCGTCGACGTGGATTCTCGATTGATTCCTTCAATGCAGGGGATTGTGAACAGAAAGGCTACAGCCGACTTACTTTGCTCCTCAATGCCGATGACTCGCAAGTGGATTTCGCTCTTCGCCAACTGGATAGGCTGGTGGATGTGGTCGAGGTGGAAGATCTGATGTCGGAAGACCGGGTGATGCGGGAGGTGGTCTTGGTTTCACTCGATGCGTCTAAAGCCACGCCTGACGTCTTATCGAAGCTGAAGCTCGATCTCGGAGCCCAAATCGAGCATCAAGACGAGAAATCCGTGGTTTTACAATTCACCGGGCCGGTACGATTGGTCGAAAGCTTCCTGAAGGAAGTCGAGCCACTCAATCCGATCGAAATCGTCCGCTCTGGACCGTGCGCTCTGAAGATCTCACGCTAAGTAAGGAATTACTCAATGGCAACTATTTACTACGAAAAAGATATCAATCAGGATCTACTGCGATCGCTCAAAGTGGTCGTTGTTGGCTATGGATCACAGGGGCATGCACATGCCCTCAACCTAAAAGATCAAGGGATTGATGTACGGGTCGCCTTGCATCCAGAAAGCAAATCAAGGGAAAAAGCGGAAGCAGCCGGGTTGACGGTACTTACAGTTCCGGAAGCAACTCAATGGGGGGATGTGTTGATGTTTTGCACTCCCGACGTGCCCATGAGGTCCATCTATTGCAAGGGAGTTGTTGACCACTTACGACCCAACCAAACATTGCTCTTTGCCCACGGCTTTAACATCCATTACAAGCTAATAACGCCACCGCCCTTCGTCAATGTTGGAATGATTGCACCAAAGGGTCCGGGACATCGACTTCGAGCGGAATTTTTGAGCGGAAATGGCATGCCGGCTTTGGTGGCCATCCACCAGGATGCAAGTGGAAATGCCAAAGAAATTGCCCTAGCCTACGCTTGGGGTATTGGCTGTTCCAAGGCTGGAATACTGGAAACCAACTTCAAGGAAGAGACCGAAACAGACCTTTTTGGCGAGCAGGCGGTCCTTTGCGGAGGTCTCAGTTCGTTGATTAAAGCTGGGTTCGAAACACTCGTCGAAGCTGGTTATCAACCCGAAGCCGCCTACTTTGAGTGTCTACATGAGACTAAGCTGATCGTCGATCTGCTTTATGAGGGTGGGCTGAGTTATATGCACTATTCCATCAGCGACACCGCAGAGTGGGGGGATTACGTTGCCGGAAAACAAGTCATCAACGAGCAATCCCGCGCAGCGATGAAGAGCCTTCTAAAGGACATCCAAGACGGCACCTTTGCTAAGAATTGGATTGCCGAGAACGAGGCGGGCCGTCCCAACATGACTAAGTTCCGAGAAGAGGATGCCAACCATCCGGTTGAAAAAGTGGGCCGAGAGCTTAGGGCGATGATGCCATTTATCAAGGCAAAATAATTGGCAGTTAGGAATCAGAATGGGAACGGTTTATTAAAGCTTAGTTGGGCAAATGTTTGCTTTTTAACTCTGATATTTGTCTGTGGCAGTTGGATTGCTGAGCGATCGGCAATCACAACTTTTATCGGCTACATTCCTCAGCTCCCCTATCTGGTTCCGTCGTTCCTACTTCTGTTAATTGCTATTCTTAAGAAACACAGGAAAGCGACCTATGTGAATGTCGGAGCGCTGATCATCTTTGGGTGGCTTTTGCTCGGAGTGAACTGGCCCCACCGACTAAAGATTGCAGACGAGGGGCCTTCGTTCACATTGATGACGTTTAACGCCAAGAACGCGACGCTCGGTTGGCCAAAGATTTTGACGGTCGTTCAGGAACATCAGCCCGACATCATCTGTTTTCAGGAAGGCAATGAAATGGGGGATCTCCCTGGCTACGATATTCGCTTTTTCAGTGGAAAATTGATTGCTTCCAAAGTGCCGATTGTGGATTCCCAAAACTTCGTCCTAACGGAGGGAATTTCGGAGGGGCTGGAAGTCACGTTGGAAAACGGACTTACGGTCGTAAGTGTCCAACTCGCTTCGTTCTCGATCGAAAACGTTCTCGGCCGCCGACCACTCCATACTCCGACCCATTTGCAAACGATCGCGCAAATCCACGACCGCGAAGTGGAGAAGCTGATTCGGCTCTATCGAGGTCGACCCAAAATTGTCATCGCGGGTGACTTCAACTGCCCTCCGCGGGGGCATGTTTATAACAAGATGGCCGGGGCTTTCAACGACGCTTTTGTGGATGCTGGATGGCTTACCGGATATACATTTCCTGCCAAATTTCCGCTCCAACGTATTGACTACGCTTTCGTAACCGATCTGCTGCCACAGTCGGCCAGACCCATTTCCTCGAATGCTTCAGACCACCGTCCGGTGCTCTTCGAATTTATCATTCCGGAACCCACCTAGCTTTATGTTCGATCCAAAACACAAGTCACGTACCATCTCAGAAGGCGCCGACAAAACTGCAAATCGCGCAATGCTGCGCGCCATGGGCCTCTCCGACCAAGACATGAACCAGCCATGGGTTGGCGTAGCCTCCGTTTGGAGCGAAGCAACTCCCTGCAATGTCAACCTCGATCAACAAGCGCTCACCATTGCCGATCATCTCACCCGTCTGGGAGTGACTCCAAGACGCTTTAACACCATTTCGGTCAGTGATGGGATCGGTATGGGCCATGAGGGAATGAAAGCCTCGCTGATCTCGCGTGAGGTCATTGCTGACTCAGTCGAACTCATGATGCGCGCACATTGCTATGATGGGCTTGTCGCGATTGCGGGTTGTGATAAGAGCCTTCCCGGCATGCTCATGGCTATGGCGCGGCTTGACGTTCCAAGCGTATTTCTGTACGGCGGAACGATAATGCCCGGTCAATACAAGGGCCGAGACGTCACCATTCAAGACGCTTTTGAAGCGGCCGGCGCATATGCAGCGGGCACCATTTCCAAGGAAGAGTTGCACGACATCGAGTGCGCGGTCTGTCCGGGAGCAGGAGCTTGTGGCGGCCAGTACACCGCGAACACAATGGCTTGTGTGGCCGAAGCATTGGGGTTGGCGGTTCCCGGATCCAGCGGTCCTCCGGCGGAATCCTCGGAACGGGTCGCCTATCACGAAAAGGTGGCGTCCGTCACTTCTTTTGTTTTAAATCGTGGATTGAAACCTAGCGATATCCTGACGAAAAAAGCCTTTGAAAATGCGATCGCGATCGGAGCGGCTACGGGAGGCTCGACCAATATCGCGCTCCACCTCCCGGCGATTGCGAATGAGCTTGGGCTCGAAGTAACCCTGGATGACGTCAAGCGCGTTTCAAAACGGACACCCATTCTCGCCGATTTGCGTCCGGGCGGTCGGTTCGTCATGCTCGACCTTTACAAAGTCGGTGGAGTTCCTGTCGTGCTGCGGGCCTTGTTGGATGCCGGCTGTCTGCATGGTGAATGCCTCACGGTAAATGGCAAGACGATGGCTGAGAATCTGGATGGAATCGTGATCCCGAAGAACCAGGAGGTTGTCCGGACCATCGCAAATCCTGTGGCTCCGAGCGGCGGTCTCGCCATTGTCCGCGGAAATCTCGCCCCAAATGGCGGCGTGGTGAAAACCGCTGGTGTTCGCAAGCTGAGCCATACAGGACCCGCGCGCGTGTTCGAGTGTGAGGAAGATGCCATGGCCGCTGTGCAACGGCGAGAGATTGTGGCGGGAGATGTTGTAGTGATACGATACGAAGGCCCGAAAGGCGGGCCCGGAATGCGTGAAATGCTCGGGGTGACGGCGGCGATCGTTGGACAGGGGCTTGGCTACGACGTGGCCCTGCTTACTGACGGACGGTTTTCCGGCGCCACGCGGGGGCTAATGGTTGGCCACGTGTGCCCAGAGGCGATGGACGGTGGCCCAATTGCATTCGTTCAGGACGGCGATCTTGTTACCGTGGATGCTGAGAATGGCCGCTTGGAGATGCATGTCGATGCGACCGAATTGGAGCGACGACAGGCCAACTGGCAGCCAATTGAGCCCCGATACACAATGGGGGCGCTGGCCAAATACGCACGAAGCGTGGGACCTGCCAGCAAGGGCGCGATTACTCGGTAGATAGTTGCCAACGCTGAATCGGGCGGTATTTCGATCCGCCCGACCTGAGCACGCTTTCGTACAACGTAACGGAGGGCAGAGTCCATTCTCGTCCGAGAAGGGATTCTAAGTTGTCCAATCCCTGCAGATCGGCAACCTTGTGAGGTCGAACCCGGGCCACCGTCACGTGAAACTGGAATCGTCTCCGCCGATCTTTCACTCCCAACTTCACATTCAGATCCGCATACAGCTGCGAAAGTTGGGTGCTCGCAAAAGCCCAAAGAGCAAGCAGCCGAACGCTCGATCGATGCGGCATCGGTTTCAAGCGGTCGGGTTGGCAGCGAATAACCTCACAACCCTTCACGGTCTCGCCAACGACTCTCCGTATCTCATCGATCTCCTCGGATTCTCGGCTGCCCAGAAATGCCAACGTCCCGTGCCAGTTTTCACGCGGAATCCATCGAAGCGCGTCGTCGCCAAGTTTGAGTTGTGCAGCCGTCACCACTTCTCCTAGTTCGGCAATCTGCACCTCACTCAGATCGGCGGCGACAAAGAGCCTCATAGCACTTCGAGGCCTACGATCTTCCGAAGCTCATTGAGTTCTTCCTTTCCCAAGAGCCGACACTCGCCTGGACGCATGCCGCGAATCCGA
>JAFAFM010000065.1 GCA_023423495.1 Armatimonadota bacterium | reverse complement strand
GGCTTGGAGGTGTCCTTTGGCGTGTAGATCGAGGTGAATAGCTTCACGCCATCTCGCATCGTGATTTCGACCTCTCGCTTGTCGTAGTTGGCCGAAACAAGCTCGCCTTGGCCAAGTGCCAAGCAAGTCATTGCCGAGAGCGCGAATAGGACGAAACGCTTCATAACAACCTGATTCGCTAGTCGGACCGCTACTTCCTTCTTATCAGGCTGGCATTACTTTTAAGCTTCTCCCGGTTTGCGAGATCACGCTGGAACTGCTGAATCGGGTTGACCCACTGGTGCGGAAAGCGCGAGTGAACGATCGTCGTTCCCTGAGCAGACACCGATACCATCTGCCTTTTGGCTTGATCGTAAATCCACTTGCCAGGCATAAAAACGACACCTTCATCTCCACGACGTAAGGGTCCGTAAAAGCCATTACGGTTCGTGCGAAAACCCCGGTTTCTCAATTGGTGCTCCAATTTTGAATACCCCTCGTAGTAGGAAAGGTCGCTGTGGTAGTACGTGTATAAAACCTTGTTGGACTCGGATACTGAAACAGGGTTGCCCAGACCGGGAGCCAGGACGCCCTGTCGGCCATGCAGTAGGACGTAAGCGATGGACGCCAACATTGCGGCTGCAATCAGGCCCACCACCGCCCGCTCGACCTTTAGCATGGATTCCACGATTCACATTCTATAATGATTTCGTGAGTGACCTGAAGCATCGAATCGACGAGTTGGCCGAACTGATGGATGAGTTCAAGCTGTCCGAGGCCGAACTTGCGACCGATGACTTCCGAATTGCCTTCAAGCGTCGCTCGACCGTCGTGAATGTCGCCGCACCCATCGCAACATCACAGCAGGCAGATACCGCTTTCCTAGATGAAGTAGAAGAGTCTGCCCCGACCCCAGCCGCAGAAGCAGAACTTAAGGGCCTCCCGGTAACCAGCCCAATGACCGGGATCTTCTATTCCGCGCCGAATCCGAGCTCCCCAATGTTCGTGAAGGAAGGGGATGAGGTTATCGCCGGCCAGACGATCGGACTAATAGAAGCGATGAAGGTATTCAACGAGGTTCCATGCCCGACAAGCGGCACGGTTGTTCGCATCGTGGCCGAAAGCGGGCAATTGGTGAATCTTGGCGATCCGCTGCTTTACATTTCCTAAAGCGGGATTCGAGTCGTTTGCTTATTGGTAGCGAGTACGAAGTTGGTCGTGATCTTGCCAATCCCTTTGATTTTCGAAAGCTTCTCGCGAAGAAAGACTTCGTAGGCGCGCATGTCGCGAACAACCACCTTGAGCAGGAAATCAAAATCGCCGCTAACGTGGTAGCACTCCGTGATCTCTGGAATCTCTTGAATGGCGCGTCGGAAGCGCTCGATCGGCTGCTCTTGATGCAGGGCCAAGCTGATCATGACCATCGCTGTAATCCGTAGGCCCAAACGTTCGGGCTCAAGGATCGCGACGTAGCTCCGGATAAGCCCCGTTTTCTCCAAGGCGCGGACCCGTTGCAGGACCGAGGGAGGGGAGAGTCCCACGCGTTTGGCGAGGTCGGCATTGGTGATGCGGCCGTCTGTTTGGAGCAAATTCAGGATCTGGACGTCGGTTTCATCCAAGTGAGTCTTCGTGGACACTTCCAGATGTTACTTGAGCATTGGACTTGGAAGCTAAAATGAACCATGATCGCATCACCGCCGCTGCCACAGTGGGACCTCTCGCCCTATTTCTCATCCGTTGAATCCGACGAGTTCAAGGGAGCAGCCACTAGGCTAGCGCAAGACGTAACCGATGCGGAGCAGTTTTGGATCGAACGAGGCGTGCCCGGGTCAAGCGTTCAAAACGCTGACGTGCTGGAGCAAGCGCTCACGAAGCTGAACAAAGTCGCGGACCAGTCTCGCCTAATTGGTTCCTACTTGGAGTGTCTGGTCACCACGGATTCAAAGGACACCGCGGCGGCCGCTGCGTTAAGTTCATTCGACTCCATTACCGTCCGAATTCAGAAACTGATGACCGGATTCCGGCTTTGGGCAAAGCAGATGGACATCGAGGGACTGGCGGCGCAAAATCCCAAAATTGCCGAGCACAAGTTCTTTTTGAAGCAGGCTCAGGAGCAGGCGAAGCATTTGATGGATCCCACATTGGAGTCGCTCGCTGCCGACATGGGCGTTACGGGCTCCACGGCATGGACAAGACTGCACGGGAACTTCACGAGCCAGATTCAAGTGGAAGTCGACGGTAAAGCGCTTCCAATGCCGGCAGTGCGAAATTTGGCCCACTCCGGTGATAGGAAGGTGCGCCAAAGCGCCTACGACGCCGAACTATCGGCATGGGAGCGCCATGAGCTTCCGATTGCCGCCGCGCTGAATGGGATCAAAGGTGAGGTGCTCATCCTCTGCCGAGAACGTGGTTGGGGATCACCATTGGACGAGGCCCTGTTCCACGCCAACGTCGACCGCGAGACGATCGAGGCGATGATGGCCGCCGCTCGTGATTCCTTTCCAACGTTCCGCCGATATTTAAAAGCGAAAGCACGCGCGCTGGAGGTTGAAAAGCTGGCGTTTTACGACCTCTTCGCTCCAATCGGCAACGCCTCAAAGAGTTGGGGTTACGGCGAAGCCTGCGATTTCGTCTCGGAGCAGTTCCGAGCCTATTCGGACAAGATGGGCGATTTCGCGAATCGATCCTTCCGAGGAAATTGGATTGATGCAGAGCCGCGAAATGGAAAAGTCGGTGGTGCTTACTGTGCTCCGATGCGGGCTGATGAGAGTCGGATTTTGATGAACTATGAGCCGTCTTATGGAAGCGTCAGTACGCTTGCCCACGAGCTTGGCCATGCTTACCACAACCTGTGCCTCGCGAATCGGTCAGTTTTGAATCAAGAAACTCCGATGACTCTTGCTGAGACGGCAAGCATCTTTTGCGAAACCATCATCAAGGAAGCAGCTTTGAATTCAGTGAGTGACGCGGACCAATTGGCGATTCTCGAGGCGTCACTTCAAGGTCAGTGCCAAGTGGTCGTGGACATCACCAGCCGATATCTGTTCGAGCAGTCTGTTTTCGACAAGCGGTCCGAGCGTGAGTTAAGCGCGGATGAGTTTTCCGAATTGATGCTCGATGCCCAGCGGAAGACTTACGGAGATGGGCTCGATGACTCGAAACTGCACAAGTACATGTGGGCGGTAAAGCCGCACTACTACAGCACCTATTCGTTCTACAACTTTCCGTATATGTTCGGACTGCTGTTCGGCCTTGGACTCTATGCGATCTATCGCCAGGATCCCAACAACTTCCGGTCGAGATACGACGATTTGCTTTCGTCTACCGGCTTGGCCGACGCGGCGACGCTTGCCTCCCAGTTCGGAATCGATATTAGATCAGTAGAGTTTTGGAAGGGCAGTTTAAGTGAGATTGGAAAGGATGTGGAACGGTTCGAGCAGTTGGTTTGAGAATCCCCTTCGATAGTCTGTGCTTGGCCGCGATAACCTACGAACTGCAAGCGTTCGTGGGGGGCAAAGTGCAGCGGATCTCCCAGCCCAATGAGTACGACATCGTGATCGACCTGTATGCCCGTGGGCTGGGCATGCTCCTCATCAGCGTGCATCCAGAATATGCTCGCGTCCACTTCGTGACTAAGCGGGCTGAGAATCCGGCCCAGCCACCTCAGTTTTGTACTGCTCTCCGTAGCCGAATTGGGATCTCCCGATTGATCAGCGCAGAGCAGCGAGGCTTCGATCGCATCCTGGATATGCGATTTGAAGGGCCTGAGGGGGAGTTTATGCTGGTTGCCGAACTCATGGGCAAGCACTCGAATGCCATGCTGCTCGATTCCACGGATAGCGTCGTTGCGGCAGCCAAGTGGGTGAAGCCTTCCATGAGCAAGCGGCCAATCCAAGCGGGGATGAAGTACAAGCCGCCGCCGTTCGATCCAAAACCGAGTTTGCTCAGCGCAAATCCCAATGACGATCTTAAGGGCAGGGAAGGAGCCTCCCCTTTCCTGCTTCAATGGATAGCTGCACAGGGACGCTTAGGACTAAACGAAGTCCAGAAAATGGTCGCTGAAGGCTCATTCGGTGCGTTTCTCGTTCCCGGTGTCGGAGCTTATCCTTTAAATCTGACTCCCCTTGGATTAACCGGCCAGCCCAAGTCGACCCTTTCGCTCGCCCTTGAAGTTCATTTTTCCGAGGCAATCATCCGTGGCCAAGTGTTGGCTTCTAAGGCCAGCCTCCGCAGCCAAGTTGAGCGCGTGAAACTGGCCCGTGAAACTGCTCTCCATGATCTTCAACAGGCGATCGCGGCTGGTAGGGGAGCAGGCAAAGATCAGCTGAAGGGTGAGCTGATTCTAGCTTATGGACCCGCGATGCCACCCGGCCAATCGGTGCTGAAGGCTCAAGACTATGAAGGTCAAGAGATGGTCATCAAGCTGAACCCTGAATTGGACTTCAAGCAAAACGCCAATCGTTATTTCGACAAAGCCAAACGAGCTAAGGCTCGGCTGGGTTATGTCGAGGATCAACGGGAACGGCTATCTCTAGATCTTGCCGATATCGATGCTTTGTTAGTACGACTCGAGGTTGCCGAAAGGATGGTCGAGGTCGAAGAACTGCTGGCGGAAGCGAAGAGCCGTAAGTGGCTAAATAAGCCACCGGAACCGAAAGCAGCCAAGGAAGAGCGGCCGTACGAAGGGCACCGGATACGAGAATTGATCGGGCCGGGTGGCTACACGGTGCTCTACGGAGAAAATGCGGAAAGCAACGACTATCTCACGCTGCGAGTGGCAAAACCAAACGATTGGTGGTTACACGTCCGCGGTTCTAACTCTTCCCACGTGATTGTGCAAACCAAAAATCAGCCCGACAAAGTTCAGCGAGAGACACTCATGTACGCCGCAAAGGTAGCGGTCCAGAATTCGCCCAGCAAGCATGCGGGATATGTTCCAGTGGACTACACGCTCAAGAAGTACGTGAGAAAAGCCAAGGGTGCCCCAAAAGGATCAGCCTTGTATACGCACGAGAAAACGCTTCATGTGGAATCGTGAACGGAGGCTCCGAGCACGCTTGCGACTTCCTTCTCCGCTAACTGACTTCCATCTGGTTTGCCGATGTAGAAGGTTGCCGCACCGGAATCCGCCCATTGGCCGACCCTTGCCGCGAACGTATTCCAACCCTGAGCCGCGATTAGCCGGCTGAACCGATAAGGCATTCCGCGTCCTCGGGGCGCCCGAATCTCAAGGACCGCCGGCGACCCCGGCACGAAGGTGTAGGAAAACACTTCTTGACTGCGATCAGGATCTTTGCCCCGCTCCCGCAAGATGTCCGCCGTCTGACGCCGGCCACTCAACATTTCCGTAATGGCGCTACAAACGCTTGCCCGTGTAGCGGCCGGAACGGGCCGACCGCCGAAGCTAACCGTGAAGGTATCCAACGCAACCGGTTGCTCCGTTTCCGTAGTGCAGGCACGGATATCGGAAACGCTTAGATCGTAGGCGTAAAGAATTCCGAGAATCCGGCTTAGGAGTGCCTTTTCATCACGAGTGCACACCGTTACTTCTGTCGAGCTGAGTTCAGGCTGGACATAGGTTTCTACGGTTGGTTCACCGCGCTCCGCCCGTTTGACCAACTGGTAATGGAGCTTAACGAGTTCGGGCGGGGTGCTTGCCATGTAGTAGGGAGGTAGGGAATCGACAAAGTCCTTAAGATCTGCATCGGGGACGTCAGCCTTTAACTTCCTCAGGAGCATTTGACGGTGTTGGGCTGGTTCCGGTGGTCTCGGGTTCTCCATTTCCAAGGCCTCTGCTGTTCGCTGGTGCAGCTCCTGTAAGAAGACCTCTTGGGCAGGAGTCCAAGCTTCTGGTGCTACTGCATTCACGTCCGCCCACGTGAGGAGGGTGAGCATGTCGAGCCGGTGCTGGTCGCGGACGATGCTGGCAAATTCCCGAACCGTTTCCGGGTTCTGGATGTCCCTCAGCCTTACGAACATCATCATCGTTAGGTGCTGCTCGACGAGCCAACGTACGGTTTCAGTGATTTCGGGCGACAGGTGCCATCGCTGGCATACGGCTTGCGCGAGTTCCGCCCCGGATTCACTGTGAGGACGGGACTCCTCCACTTTGCCGACGTCGTGCAGAAGCGCTGCCATGTAGAGCGGTTCCAGGTCCGTGAGGCCAGCTTTAAGGTTGGCAAGGTAGCTGCCAACCGGAAGCTCGTCAAGGTGTTTTATTAGCTGGATCGTATGCTCGAAAACGGTGTAACGATGGACATTGTCGCGAGGCATTAGGGTTCGACATCTGGTGAGCTCCGGAAGCAAGTGCTGAAGTAGCCCGCTTCGATCCAAATTGCGCAACGTGGGCACGCCGGTCGTCATGGCGTACGCCGCAGCCGGACCTGAAATCTTTGTGCTCGGGTGGGCTTGCAAGTCCGATACGCGCAACCCCAACGCGGTGGCGATGCTGATTCCAACGGCTGATTCGCCCGCATCCGCGTTCGCTGTTATCCGCGCCTCCCCCCGAATAGCAGTCACGCTGCGCGATAAAGAAAACCTAGCTTCCGCCAGGCGCTCTCGGTCGGCAATGTACGCTTGGTGCACACTATTGGCAGCGGATGCCACTTCCGACATCCACTCCGCCTGCTGCTTGCCCAAGATGCTGGCAATCTCTTCCTGACGAGCTCGTGTCAAAGTGTCGAGAATCCTGCCGCCGACGAAGTGCAACAAATTCCGGGTTGCGACGATCTTCTCGTACGAGCGGTCGGGCTTGGCCTCCCGCTCACCGATTGCATTTCGAAGCCAGTTGGCGCAATGAAAATCGCGCATCCCCCCTGCACCCTCT
>JAFAFM010000046.1 GCA_023423495.1 Armatimonadota bacterium | reverse complement strand
GGGCAGGAGGAGCACGCGGACCAGCGTTACGACTACATCGAGGAGTGGGCTCGCAAGCATTTCGACGTGAAGCGCGTGGCGTATCGGTGGTCCACCCAAGATAACTGGACCGTGGATCGGGTGCCGTACGTTGGCAAGTCGCCCGATCGGGACCTGATCTTTGTCGCCACAGGCTTTGGTGGCTGGGGAATGACCAATGGCATTGCATCCGGCAGGTTAATCGCGGATGACATCCGAGGCGTGGAGAATCCTTGGCACTCGGTTTTCAATCCGTCCCGCATGCCTCTGTCCGCCGTGCCTAAATTGGTTTCCGAGAACATCAATGTCGCAGGGAGGTTAATCGGGGATCGATTAGGCAGCGCTCCAGAAGACAAGTTGGAAGATCTGCAGCCAGGTTCGGGCGCGGTCGTCCAGATGGATGATCGGCGAATCGCCGCTTATCGAGATGCCAACGGCACCCTGCATGCGGTGTCACCGGTCTGCACACACTTGGGATGCCAGGTCGCCTGGAATAATGCCGAGCAATCGTGGGACTGCCCCTGTCACGGCTCACGATTCGGCATTGATGGAGAAGTTCTGCATGGTCCCGCCACGAAACCACTGGCTCCCGAGAGCCTGGGCGAGGAGAAGGAGTAGGCAAAAAAAGAGGTTGCAAATCCACAAGACCCGCAACCTTTATGTTCCTTATGGAGAACTCCTCAGGCGGTGGCAATTCTCAGCTAATAGTCCAAGAACTCCATTTTTTCGCCTTTACTGTCTCCTTTTCAGAACGTTCACTTAGTTAGACGACGGCCTGCCAAGAAGTGCTGAGGCTCCAAAGATGGCGTGGGACTTCCGGGCGGTAACCTTAGCGAGATGCCGGACATCGCCTTTGACCGTTACTACACTTACGCCGACCTCACGGAGATCCTGCGCGGATATGAGCAGGAGTTTCCGGACCTAGTCAGGGTGACTTCCATCGGCAAGTCGCATGAGGGTCGGGATATCTGGCTGGTTACAGTCTCAGACTGCAAAACCAAGCCCGATTCTGAGAAGCCCGCCTTCTGGGTGGATGGAAATATCCATGCCAGCGAGCTCAGCGCGAGCACCGCGTCGCTGATGGTGATCGAACTGTTAACCCGTCGGGGGACAGCAGAGACCGCTGAGTTGCTGAAAACCCATGCCTTTTATGTCGTGCCCCGGCTGAACCCCGATGGCGCGGAATGGGCGATGGAGAACCCTCCGAGGATCATTCGGAGCAGCACGCGCAGCTATCCCTACGACGAGGAAGACTTTTATGGGATCGAGCGTAAGGATATGGACGGCAATGGCCGGATACTTTGGATGCGCATTCCGGATCCCAACGGACCATGGGTGGAGTCAGATCTGAATCCAAGACTCTTAATGCGAAGAAAGCCTGGTTTGAACAAAGAGCAGAAGGCTTACCGCCTTTTGCCGGAGGGTGAATTCCACAATTGGGATGGACTCACGCTGCGTGATCGAAAGGTGGCCCAGGGGCTCGACCTAAACCGCAACTTTCCGAGCGCCTGGCGGTTGGAGGGCGAACAGCATGGCGCCGGGCCATTCCCAACGAGCGAGCCCGAGATTCACGCGGCAGTCAAAGCGGTCTCGGAGCGCCCCAACATCTGTGGCGCCGTCACGTTCCACACTTTCAGCGGAGTCCATCTGCGACCCTCGAGTCGTTATGCCGATGATGAGATGCCGCCGGAGGATCTATGGAACTTTAAGACGATCGGTGACAAGGGCTTTGAGATGACCGGCTACCCCGCGATATCGAACTACCATGAGTTTCGATACCATCCGAAAGAGGTCATCACCGGCGTCTTCGACGACTGGATGTACGAGCATCGTGGAGTCTATGCTTGGACCACGGAAATTTGGTCACCCCAACGCCAAGCCGGAATCAAGGATTACAAATACATTGACTGGTTCCGAGACCATCCTCACGAAGAGGATGTGAAGATGCTCGAATGGAGCGACTCTGCGTTGGAAGGCAAAGGGCACTATGATTGGAAGGAGTTCGAGCACCCGCAACTTGGCAAGGTCGAGATTGGCGGCTGGGATCGAGAGTACGCCTTCCGCAATCCACCGCCGCAATTCTTGGAAAAGGAAGTCACTCCCCTCGCGGAGTGGGTGATCTGGCAAGCTGGGCTTTCCCCACGATTGGAGATCACGAAGGTGCAGATCAATGGCGGCGCCCTCCGCGTGGTTGTGCAGAACGTGGGGTGGCTGTCGACCGGCGTGACCAAGCACGCGGTTCAGAAGAAAATGTGCCGTGGTGTCGTCGGGGAAATAACAAAGCCAAACGCCAGTGGCAATGATTGGCTCATCAGCGGCAAACTTCGGCAAGAAGGTCCGCAGTTAGAGGGCTGGAGTTCACTTGGGGCCGCGGCCAGTATGTCGTGGGGCTCGTTAGGGAACGAGGATCAGACTGTATTCGAATGGGTCGTCCAGCCCGGCGATTATGAAGTGACCTTCAAGCATGACCGAGCTGGCACGGTGAGAAAAACCGTCAGGGTTTAAGAAGCCAACAGTTGGTTCGGCCGGGTGGCGTACGAATGCTGCTTCATGAGAAGGTGCAGCGGGCCGGGGCACTTGGTCCATACGGACTCGTCGCGGTTCATGTAGGCGAAATACACGAGCGCGTTTTCCTTCGTACGAGCCCACCTGGGCTTGCCGTATCCGCTGTAGAGAATTACGTACATGCCCGAGGGAATCTGCTCATCCTCTCGGAACACATGGGAGAGCTGCAAGTGCTCGCCAGATTCCAGGGCCATCTCGCTCAGCACCACGTGACCACGTAGGACTTCGCGTAGTGTCCCCTGGTTTTGAAACAGCACAAATTCCTCGTTGGGACTCTCACTCCGTTGAACGCCCACTATTCGAATCACCGGTTCATACCTCCGACTTGTGGATAGAGACGAATCTCGGATTCAAAAAGACTGTAGCTTCCATGCATTTTTTGTTTTCCTCCTAATGTCCTGTCTTAAATCGTTTGCGAGAGTTGCCGGTTGGCTTGTTTCATGGTTTCAACGGCATCTTTTAACCGATCCTTGTCGATGCCCGCGGCCATTGCCTTGGCGACGTTTTCCACGGCCTTGATCGTGGAAGCCAGGGCCTTCTCGCCTTGCGCGGTGAGTCTTAGATTCTTTACGCGGTTGTCGGTTGCGCTGGGTACCTGCTCGACAAGATGCTTCAAACCCCTAAGCGCTTCAGTTAGAGTTGGCGGGCGGATGCCGAGGCGTCGGGAGATCTCTGCCTGAGTTGCATTCGAGCCGGCTGCGTGGATTGTGCTTAGGAGATCGAACGTGCCCGGCTTGATTCCGTGCAGGATGAGGGCCGGTTCCATCGCAACGCTCACCAAGTCAGCCATCACCAGCGCTTGGGCGACCAAAGAATCGGGAGCGAGGCTAAGTCGTTCGGCGGCCATATGGTTAGCATACCAAACAATGTTCCGAATGGCAAAGAAGTTTGCCAAAATGCATTGTGGAAAATCCCGATGTGATCGTAGTTGGAGCTGGTGCGGCCGGGATTATCGCTTCGTGGCGAGCAGCCTCATTAGGCGCCCGAACGCTCCTACTCGAGAAGACGAATCGGATCGGAACCAAAATCCTCATTAGTGGTGGGGGCAAGTGCAACATCACTCACGATGGCGAGATCGAGGATGTGCTACGTGCTTTCCGAGAGAACGAGCGGCGCTTCATCCGTCCCGCCTGTTACCGCTTCAGGAACCACCAAATTGTGAAAATGCTGACCGACCGTGGCCTAAAGGTTTACACTCGGCCCGACGGTCGCATTTTCCCGGTCGATCAAACGGCCAAGGATGTAGTCGGAATTCTCCGCACCTACTTAGTAGATGCTGGTGTTCGAATTAGGTTAGAGGCTCCGGTAACAGGGATTTCCCTTCGGGATGACGAGATTCGCGGCATTAAGGTGGGAGAAGAAACGATTGAGTGCTCACGTGTGATCGTCGCGACGGGTGGCAGTTCATATCCAAACAGCGGCACCACGGGAGACGGGTGGCAGTGGGCTCGGACTGCCGGTCATTCGATCATTAAAGTCCGAGCGGCACTTGCTCCGATTTATTTGGAAGCCGAAGCACTTGCCGAATTTTCTGGTGTGGCGTTGAGGTATATCACGCTCAAGGCACGAGAAGGCACCAAGGAAATCGCACGGTGGAAAGGCGACCTTCTCTTTACCCACCGAGGCATTTCCGGGCCATGTGCCCTTGGGATTAGCAGGGCGGTTGTAGAGTCGATGGAGCGCGGGCCGGTGCATTTGGAAGTGGATCTCGACCCATCCAGCAGCTTTGAGGAGACTGCACAGCATATCAATGATTGGTGTCAGCACCATCCACGGAAGCAGATTAGTTCGATAACCGAACAATGGGTGCCCAAGGTGCTTGGCACAGAAATCATATTGGGTGCCGGTTTGCAATCTTCGCAGCAGTCTGGAGAGCTCAGTCAAAAAGCAAAGAACCGGCTCACCGAAACGGTCAAGGGTTGGAAACTTGGCGCAGTAAAAGCCGTACCCCTCGAAAAGGGCGAATGCGTCGCCGGTGGAATAGCTTTGGATGAGGTAGACCCTCAATCTATGCGATCGAAGATTGCTAAGGGTCTGTATCTTTGCGGGGAAGTACTAGACATCGCTGGGCCCGTCGGCGGCTATAACTTACAAAGCGCTTTCGCGACCGGCTACGTCGCGGGTGAGAGCGCGGCCAAGGATGCGGGCTTTTGACGTACTGCGAATTTGCCTCCACGAGTCCCGTACACGCATCCTACCATGCGGAGGAGTACGGCTTCTATCAAGAAAACGAAAGTGTCCTGTTCGAGCGGTTGATCCTGGAGATCAACCAAGCGGGGTTGAGCTGGGAGACCATCTTAAAGAAGCGGGAAGGCTTTAAGGAAGCGTATGGTGCATGGTCGGTCGATCGCGTCGCCGAGTTTAAGCCATCGGATATCGAACGCCTGATGGCAGACTCAGGAATTATCCGCAACCGACTGAAGATCGAGGCGGCGATCCACAACGCACAAGTCATTCGGGATATGCGGGCGATGGGTGGATTCAACGAGTGGCTCCGATCGCTGCATCCGCAGTTAAAAGCTGACTGGGTGAAGTCCTTCAAAACGAAGTTTCGCTTCACCGGCGGAGAGATCGTCCGGGAGTTTCTCATGAGCCTCGGCTACCTGCCGGGAGCACATGATGCCGACTGCCCAATCGCAGAAGTGGCCCGGAAGTCTCACCCAGCCTGGTTATTTTCACGGTAAAGCGCCGATCGCTGAACTTATGATCGCTGTCTCACGTCCTTCTTGATGAGTTTGGAGGGATCGCTGATCCGAGGGGTTAGGAGTTTCCTGCACAATTACCCATGATTCATGCAATGCGGGTTTTTCTCTGCGTGAGGAAGACCACAGGGGTGATGATTTCGGTACTGCAGGCAGCAGTTTGAACTTACTGCGGGACTTTTGGCCGAATTTCAGAAAAGGCGAAGACGCTGGAACTCAATTACGCTCATATTGAGTAAGAAATATCGCGTGAAAGATTTCAATGCTCCGAAAGGAGTACGAGATCCCTAAAAAACCTCAAGGCGCTCTTCGCACGCATTAACAAGAAGGGGCCGCTGATTCACCCTCGGGTGAATCCGGCATGGCTGGTTAATCGAGAGATTAACCGGCCTTTTTTTTGCCAAATGGTTGCCAGGTAAGCTCGTTTTCGTGGGCTGGCTC
>JAFAFM010000298.1 GCA_023423495.1 Armatimonadota bacterium | reverse complement strand
CATCGAGGGTCCGGGCGCTATTCAACAGATCTGGCTGACTCCGACGGGCAACTGGCGATTTACCATTCTGCGAATCTATTGGGACGACCAGGAGCATCCATCCGTGGAGTGCCCGATTGGCGACTTCTTCTGTGCAGGATGGGGCAAATATGCGCAACTATCCTCGCTCGCGGTCTGCCAGAACCCGGGCAGCGCATTCAACTGCTACTGGGAGATGCCGTTCCGAAAGCGCTGCCGTATGACGGTCACGAACATGGCGGCAGATGAAATGGTGCTGTACTACCAGGTCAATTACACGCTGACCGAAGTCCCCGAGGACTGCGCCTACTTCCATGCCCAATTCCGGAGAAAGAACCCGCTGCCTTATAAGGAGGTGTACACGATCCTTGATGGGGTGCATGGGAAGGGTCACTACGTGGGCACCTACATGGCTTGGGGAGTGAACAACAACCAGTGGTGGGGCGAAGGCGAAATCAAGTATTTCATGGATGGCGACGATCCGTATCCCACCATCTGCGGCACGGGAACCGAAGACTATTTCTGCGGCTCCTACAACTTCGATGTAGGAAAGGAGCACGGGGGGTACCGGGAATTCACGACGCCCTATGCCGGCTTGCACCAAGTTTTGCGACCCGATGGCTTGTATCAGGCGAATACGCGATTCGGAATGTACCGTTGGCACATCATGGATCCCGTCCGGTTTGAGCAAGATTTGCGGGTGACCATCCAGGCTTTAGGTTGGAGGAGCGGCGGAAGATACCTGCCCTTGCAGGACGACATCGCCAGCGTCGCTTATTGGTACCAAACCCTGCCAACGGCTCCACTTCCTGACCTGCCCGACAAGGATTATCTGGAAGTCATCTAGGCGGCCGTATAATTGGCGCCCCCGACATGACTCGAACATGCGACCCACTGCTTAGAAGGCAGTTGCTCTATCCGCTGAGCTACGGGGGCAGATTCCCTATTATATCGGGTGGGCTCCACCAGCCCTTGGCTAAAAGTCCAGAACGCTTGACGGAATTTACCCTAGTGAACTATATTTAGCCTAGGTTACAAATGAAGGCAAAATCGACTGCGCTCGGCCTCCTTCTCGCCATCTGCTTACTCGCTGGATGCAAAGAGTCGGGTGCGAAGAACACGAACGGCAAATTGAACGTGGTCTCGACCGTCGGCATGATCCACGACGCAGTGAAAAACATTGGCGGCCAAGAGGTGCAATCCATCGCCCTTATGGGGCCGGGAGTCGATCCCCACCTCTACCGTGCCACCGCCGGCGACGTATCCAAACTCTCCAACGCCGACATCGTGTTCTACGGCGGACTTGAACTCGAAGGGCGGATGACCGACATCTTCGTGAAGATGGCGAGCAAGGGCACACCTACTTATGCCGTGAGCGAGAAGGTGCCAGAATCGGAGTTGCGCGAACCACCTGAGTTTAAGGGCAAGTTCGATCCGCATATCTGGTTCGACGTGACCATGTGGAAGCACGCGGTGGAAACCGTTCGCGAGGGGCTCACCAAAGCTCGACCGGACAAGGCGGAGGAATTCTCCAAGCGGGCCAGCGACTACACCAAACAGCTGGACGATCTTCATCAATACGTTTTGGACCAAGTGAAGACGGTGCCCCAAAGTCAGCGCGTACTGGTTACCGCTCACGATGCCTTCGGCTACTTCGGACGACGTTACGGCTTTGAGGTCATCGGTATCCAAGGCACCAGTACCGCCGCAGAAGCCGGAGCGGGCAACTTGAGGCGCATCGCCGACACCATCGCCACTCGGAAAATTAAGGCAATCTTCGTGGAGAGCAGCGTCCCGCGGGCGACTATCGAAGCACTGCAAAAGGCCGTCCAATCCCGAGGCTGGAACGTTGAGATTGGTGGGCAACTGTTCTCGGATGCCATGGGGCAGGATGGAACTCTGGAAGGAACCTACATCGGAATGGTTCGGCATAACGTCGATACCATCGTAAAGGCCCTTCGATGACGCAGCCCGAGCCGATGCCCGCAGTTTTTGTACGCGACTTGACAGTTGCGTACGGGGAAAAGCCTGTGCTCTGGGATATCGACCTCGACATCCCAACCGGGAGCCTCACTGCGATTGTCGGACCCAACGGAGCGGGCAAAAGCACCCTTATCAAATCGATCTTGGACTTGGTTCCAGCCGCGGCCGGCACTATCCGCATCTTCGGCGAGCCTTATGCGCGCAATCGCAAGGCAGTCGGCTATGTGCCCCAACGCGGCAGCGTCGACTGGGATTTTCCAACCGACGCCCTTGATGTAGTCACGATGGGGCTCTACGGTCACTTGGGCTGGTTCCGACGGCCAGGTAAGCGGGAGCGCGATATCGCCCTGGGACACCTTGAGCAAGTTGGGATGTCGGACTTTGCCAAGCGACAGATCAGCCAATTGTCAGGAGGCCAGCAACAAAGAGTTTTCTTGGCACGCGCATTGGCTCAGGGCGCTCGGCTGTACTTCATGGACGAGCCGTTCGCAGGTGTCGATGCGACAACGGAGCACGCCATCGTCGGCATTCTCAAAGCCCTTCGAAATGAGGGCAAAACAGTCGTCGTGGTTCACCACGACCTGGATACCGTCCCGCAGTACTTCGAGCGCGTTGCACTGCTCAACGTCCGCATGATTGCGGAAGGTCCGGTTGCAGAGACCTTCACTCCCGACAATCTCCAGCGCACCTATGGCGGGAAGATCGCCTTTTTGGACAAATGAACCTGCTCCGGGACCTGTTCATGGATTACACGTTGCGCAATGTGGCGCTTGGGTCCGCGGTCTTAGGCATCGTGAGTGGCGTGCTTGGCTGCTTCGCAGTGTTGCGACGGCAAGGGTTGATGGGCGACGCATTGTCGCATGCCGCTTTGCCCGGTGTCTGCATGGCCTTTTTAGTCACTGGCTCCAAGACTCCCATAGTGCTGATGATCGGCGCCGCCATCGCCGGCTGGATTGGAATGTTGGTCATTCTCCAGATCGCCCGCTGGACTCGGATCGATTCCGGGTCCGCGTTGGGAATCGTGCTGACCGTTTTCTTCGGCTTTGGTGTCGTGCTTTTGACGATTATCCAGAAGGGCAACGACGCCAACCAAGCGGGTCTCGATAAGTTTCTGTTCGGTCAAGCGGCGGCATTAGTTGGCGAGCAAGTCTTGACGATGTCCATTCTGGGGGTCATTGCGTTGGCGATCGTTGGGTTGCTTTACAAGGAGTTCAAACTGCTTGCGTTTGATCCGCAATTCGCCCAAACCGTTGGCTTGAACACGCACCGATTAGGGATTCTGATCACTGGGCTCT
>JAFAFM010000282.1 GCA_023423495.1 Armatimonadota bacterium | reverse complement strand
CCTTGGGCACGACGGCGGCCCGCATTTTCACGGCGTTAACCGGATCAGACTTCTTTTGCCAAGGTAGGCGCATAAGTCGGATTGTACAAAAAGCCGGTTGACAAATCCGCTTTTCGTGGCGGAGTTTGTATGGATTCGTTCTTATCTCGGATTGCCGCGGTGTGGCTTCCGCACGAGGGTCAGCGAGACTTCCTGACCTGCCCGGCGAAGATTCGCGTTTTGGCCTGCGGCCGGAGGTGGGGCAAAACCGACGCTTGCGCGGCTTCCATCGTCGCGGAACTGCTATGCGATTCGGTGACCCGACATCTGATTCTGGCTCCGACCTTGGATCAGGCGAAATTGCTCTTCGATCGCGTGTTGGAGCTCATCGGGAAATTAGGGCTCGCCGAAGAGTGCAAAGCCAAAGTGACACCCTACCCGCAGCTGTCTTTCCAGGGACATCGTGTGTCGGCCCGGTCGGGCCACGTAGGTCGGCTGCTACGCGGGAACGAGGCGACCCACGTGTTGGTGGATGAAGCGGCGTTTGTCCCGGAATCGCTGATTGCGGAGGTGGCGATGCCGATGTTGGCAACCAACAACGGCCGTCTAACTCTGATCAGCACTCCGAACGGCCTCAACCACTTTTGGAAGTTTTTCAAGATGGGTGAGGCTGGTGAGCATGGCGTTTGGAGTCGAAGCGCGCCCTCGGCGGAATCGCCTTATGTGTCGCCAGAGTTCCTCCGAGTCCAACGGGAAGTGATTAGCGAACGGGCCTTCGACATTGAGTACGAGGCCAAATTTGTCGACGCCGCCGGGCAGGTGTTTTCCGTTCCGGCAATCGAGTCGTGCATCGTTCCCTTGATCGAGCCAGAGGAAGCGCCAATATTCATCGGAGTGGATTGGGGCAGGTACGAGGATTACACCGCGGTGGCGGTGGTCCAGGGCTCTCAGAAGGGCGCCCAGCTGCTGCACGTTGATCAGTTTCGGCGAGCGGACTGGCCCGCAATGGTGGAGCGGGTGGCCGACATCGTAACGCGGTATCCCGGAGCCCGAGTTTTGGGAGATGGAACTGGAGCCGGGGATGTGGTTACGGACATGCTGCGGTCTCGGCTGCGTGGTTTTTCCGTTGGGAATTTCACCTTTACGAGCTCGAAGAAACAGGAATTGATCGAGAGGCTCAGGTCGCTTATCGAGCGAGGGGCGGTGCGATTTGCACCTGACCCAGAACTGATTCGGCAGTTAAAGCACTTTGAAGCGAGCGTCTCGCCGAGCGGCCGGCAGCAGTTGAATGCCCGGTCCGGTTACCACGACGACTTGGTAATCGCGATGGCACTGGCCTGTCGCCAACTGCCGAAGGGCAATGTCTCCACGATCGAATTGGGATCGGTGCGTCGGTTTGCCCGCGGACAGCTGCAACGTCCCCATCTTTGCTTCGACGATTTGGTTTGGAAGCCAGCGGACCCACAGGAGGATTTATGTTCAAGCTATTCAATTTAAGGCGGCGGACAGCCGCCAAGGAACTTGCTCGCCAGTTAACGTTGTTCGACCGGCGGGCTCAGGAGTTGCCGGGTGTTCCGCCCGGGCCCTTGCCGTATCCAACGTACGACCAGATGCAGCGAGACTCGATGATTCAAACCGTGATGTCGGTCAAGAAGCAAGGGGTTCTGGCGGCGAAGTATCGGGTCGTCCCGGCCAGCGACGCGGCGAATGATCATCAAATTGCGGACTTCGTCGAACGCAATTTCGACTCCATGACTGGCTCTCCGGCAACAATTTTGGCTCAGGCGATGGACGCATTTGCCAAGGGCTGGTCGGTGCAAGAGTCGTTCTATCAGCCGGATGGTGACTCGATTCGTCTCACCGAGGTGCGACCAAAAGATCCGGCTTCGTTCGGGTTAAAGCTGGACGCTTTCGGCCGGATTACGGGCCTCCACTTGCTCGAGCATCTCAAAGAAAGCGAAACCGAGGCGGAATTGCCGTTGGCGAAATTCATCGTGTATACGAATCGGGGCGGTTATGGCCGGCCGAAGGGCCGAAGCGATCTCGACGCGGCGTATCCGCATTGGTTAGCGAAAAAGGGATTGTTGGACGCGTGGAGCTTGCACTTAAGCAAGTTCGCGTCGCCCACCGTCCTTGGGAAATACGACTCGGCGTTGCCGGATTCGGAGAAAACCAACTTGCTTGCGGCGCTGGACGACTTGGCGCGGCGGAACGCAATCCTGTATCCCAACGAAGTTGAGATTGGAACGCTGGGTGGGGGCCGGGAAGCGTCCACGGGCTTTATGGACGCGATCGAATTCCACAACCGCGAGATCGCGCGGGCAGTTCTGGGTCAGACGCTGACAACGGATGAGGGACGGCGGGTCGGTTCGCTGGCGCTCGGTAAGGTGCATTTGCAGGTGTTCCTGCTGCAGCTTCAGGCGGTCCGGAAGGAGTTGGCGGACGTTGTGATGACCGAGCAGGTGATCCGGCCGTTGGTCTATTTGAATTTCGGAGAAGTTCAGATTCCTCGATTTGAGTTTGAGGAAGTTCCGTTGGAAGCATTCTCGACCGGCAGCGTTTAATGCTTTTTAGGCAATACGCACGGGAAAAGTCTCCGCGGTCTTCCTTGCGAATGGACGGTATGTAACAATGACGCAAATGTCTGAAATCCTAGTGGTCGCTCGGTTGAGGGTTATGACGACCGATGCACAGCTTCAGCGATATCACGACCAAGTCGTGGAACTTGAGCCGAATCAGCGCGGGCTGAAGGGCTTTTCCTTCTGGCGCGGATTGGATGCCGATGGGGGCGTGCTTCAACTCATGCGATACACGGATTCTAAGGTCGCGGAAGAAGCTTTGGAAGCTTTGGTGACCTCGAAAATCGGTCCGCTGGTCCAGAGCGTGACGATCGATCCGCCCGACGTCGTGGTGGTTGAGACGCACCGGAAGCATGGCAAGAATCATGACGAGGCGCCCAACGGCAGCTTTGCCACGCTCTCGATAAGATTCTCAGACCCGGGAATGTCAGAAGAGCAAGAACAGGACACGGACGAGGTCTTGACTAATTTGGCGTACGTGCCAGGTTATTTGGGTGCAGTTTGGGGCACCAACCTTTCGATGCGGGACGAGGTTGTCAGTATTGCTTTTTGGGACAGCGAGCAGGCGATGATGGAATCCATTCCCACCAGCCACCGGGTGAGAATCCACAAATGGCAGAAGGTTGTCTGAACCTATCGGTAACCCACAAGACCCGCTTTCGCAAACATTGAAAAGGTCAGGGACGTCTTACTGAGTATGAAAGCGAATTGGACAATCGGACTTGCTGCCGGGTTAATGCTCACTTTAGGGGCAGCGGGCCAAGTATCGGCGGATCCATTCAAGCCAGGCAAAGGTGACCAAGTCAAGCTTGGCAAACGCGCAGCTGATGAGATTCGACAGAAAGAGCGCGTGCTGCCTTCCAGCGACGAGCGTGTTCGTACGCTGCGCCGAGTTGGAAATCGGTTGCTGTCAGTCATCGACGATGGCAAAGATCCTTGGCAATACAGTTTTGACGTTATTGATAACAAGCAGGTAAACGCATTCGCCTTGCCGGGCGGTCCAACCTTCTTCTTCACCGGTCTTCTAGACCGGCTATCGACGGAGGATCAGCTCGCGGGAGTTTTGGCGCATGAACTGACGCACGTCCGTCGAGAGCACTGGGCATATGCGTATCGAGATCAGCAGCAGAGAGCTTTGGGCTTGAACCTACTCCTGATCCTGACTCGCGCCAATAATACCGTGGGTGGACTCGCCTCGATTGCGAATGACGTGATCTTCAACCTACCGTTCTCCCGCAAGCACGAAACACAGTCGGATGAGCAGGGAATGGACATGATGATCAAGGCGGGTTACAACCCACAGGGGATGAAGGAAGTCTTCCAAATCCTGTCCAAATCTTCGGGCGGTGGAGCCCCTCCGGAGTTCTTGAGCAGCCACCCGAATGATGCGAACCGGATTAAGAATATCGATACGCGGATCGATAAAATGAATCGGACATTTGCTCCTCAGCGGCCCCTTCCCTGGGCACGCTAACGGGCTCTCCTAACGAGGCGACTGGCTTTTTTAAACGGGCCGGTCGCTTTTTTTTTATGGGGTCGGGTCCCTGAGGACTGAAAATAAAAGTCCGATATTTTTGCTTGGTTGATACGGAAAGGCTCGTGGAAATCTGATCGCACGGGTAAAGCCCGTATCGCATTGGAGGAGAACCAAGAGCATGAATCGAATTCGAAAATCAAAGGGTTTTACGCTCGTTGAAATCATGATCGTCGTCTTGATCATCGGTATTTTGATGGCAATCGCCGTACCGAACTTCATCAAGGCCCGGCAAGGCAGCCGCCAGAAGACGGTTATCGCCAACCTTAAGCAGATTGACTCGGCGAAAGAGCAGTGGGCAATGGAAACCGGACAGGTTGCTGGCGCAGCTTGCGCATCTGGCGACTTGACCCCAACCTACGTCAAGACTTGGCCAACCGGACCGGTTACCGGAACGTACGTTCCCCAGCCTGTCGGTACTGACCCCGACTTCATCAACAAGACGGCTACTCAGTGGGCCAACGACCCGACCGGCCTCTAAGTTAGCTTAGAAGTCTGAAAAATAGCCCGTCTGTCAGGTACCTGGCAGGCGGGTTTTTTGATGGTCGCTGAGGGTCGGCCGTGAACCGGTAATCCTACCGATAAGGGGTTGACCCAGAAGCGGCAAAAGAATAAATGAAACCGCCATCGGGCGGAACAGAGGTGTATTTTGATGAACCGAATCAAGAGGACCCAGGGTTTTACGCTGGTGGAGATCATGATCGTCGTGTTGATCATTGGAATTTTGATGGCAATTGCAATCCCGAACTTCGTTAAAGCTCGGCAAAGCAGTCGTCAGAAGACCGTGATCTCAAATCTTCGACAAATCGATGGCGCGAAGGAGAGATGGGCAATGGAAAACGGCCAGGTCGCGGGCGCGGCATGCGCATCCAACGATCTAAGCCCGGACTATATCAAGACCTATCCGGCGAACTCGCCTGTCTTGGGATCGTATCTGCCGAATCCTGTGGGGGCCAATCCCTCATTCCTCGCGAAAGACCAGTATCAGTGGGCCACTGACCCGACCGGTCTCTAAATAATTTTCTGGCCAAGAGAACAGCCGCCGAGCATTCCTCGGCGGCTGTTGTTGTTTGCCAGGTTTGTTTCAAGCTTGGGGCAACCTCCGATTAGCGTGTACCGTCTCCACTCACGTGGGATACATCACCGAGGGAATCCGACTTGTTTTCGGGGAGAAAAAGTTCTGGCGCTATATCATCGTTCCCTGGGCCTGGTCCGTTCTGATTTTTATAGGCGTGGTACTGATAGGCTACTTCGCGTTGGTGCCGTGGCTCCAAGGGTTGATCGACGCCCGGTTGGGGTCAGGCGCTGATTATAGAGGAGCCCTAAAGGCGCTGGTCTCCTTGGCTTACTTGGCAATTTGGTTTTTCATTGCCGGGTTTGTCTTTCTAACCATCACTTCCATCACAAGCGCGTTTCTTTGGGATGATCTATCGCAGAAAGTCGAAGAGTCGATCACTGACGCACCCGCTCCGAAGTCCACGCTTTCCAATGGTCGGGTCATCATGGATTCGATTTCGCGTGGCACATTCGCAATCGCAATGGCTATTCTGTCGCTGTTTTGCGGTTGGGTTCTTCCGATTGTCGGGCCAGTGATAATTGCCGGCTGGATTGGACTGCTGGATTATACGTCGCCGGCCTTTCTCCGATACAACATGACGGTCGGGCAGCAATGGCCGAAGGGAACGCGGATGAAGGGTTGGTTTGGATTTCAGATTGGTGCAGGGTTACTTAGCCTGGTCCCGTTGGTGAACGTGTTGGTTT
>JAFAFM010000278.1 GCA_023423495.1 Armatimonadota bacterium | reverse complement strand
TCGCAATGCGACGACGAAACATCTATATGTCCGCGGCGGTCGTCGCCACGCCCGCCGAAAAAGTTTCAACGCGGATACATTGCTTTCCCTAGCAGGACTCAAAACTTTTTAAAAATTTGCCGCTCGTTTGATAAGTACGGTGTCAAGTTCGGTCAATTCGGAAGCCCGGCAGATTGGCAATTCAGTAGGTGAACCCAACTTAGTGCCCCACCTTACGCCGGCTCACGGCTCTCACCCAGCAGCCGCTCGGTATCTGACGTAGGCATGATCTGGAACCGGATGGTCCAGCCTCCATACAAGCTTAATTGGCTTCTCGCCCTCGAACGAAATTGGCTGGCCGAAACCAAGGCACATATAAGGCGCTACTCGGCCATCAGCCACCTTGTCCTCTCGCACGAAGAATAGGTGCCGGCCCGATCCTTTTGTCAACCTTTGGCCCGTTGCAGATTGAGCTGTCGTCGTGGACTGACTCTCCCAGTGAAGAAGGTCTGGGGCTACAAAGTAATCGGCGTAGCGCGTTGTCGGCGAGAAGTTTCGTTCGGACTTCTTTAGAGTCACCAGGTGGACATCTAGTCCAAGCTCCTTCGCATAGAACGTACCTTGCCACATAGAAGCAGGACCTCTAGGATAAAGGGAGGCAATCTCGTCTCGTGAGTAATGACAGTGCAGAGCAAAGGGCAGATCGTTGGCGATCTTCGGGCGATGACCAGCTGTCGCTTCAAGCACCGAAAGAAGCTCCAACATTTCCCTCTGCACCGCTGGGTCGATTGGATCGAGCGACTCCGATCTTGTTAATGGGAATGCGAGCATGCGGCCGTAAGCAGGATTTCCTTCTCGATCGACGAGGCACCGACGATACTCCTCAATTCGGAAGCGATCATCGACATGGATAAGCGAGCCGATGCGCTTGGTTTCCTGGATCTCTGGGCTATCGGCCCCGGCTGCGTATTTAAGATGTTGAAGCTCCGGTTCTTGTAAACGTCGTTCAATTCGAGCCCTGTTTCCTGCAAGAACGTTCCCAGTGTGATCTGCATGCCGGCCGCTGCCATTCGCCGGAGTTCATCAACAATCGCCCTAGTACTCGAAGGAATAGCTTCCCGGATATTTCGTAACACACGCTCTTGAGTTGTGCGATCAAGGCGGATGTGGCAACCTGGCGGAAGCATCGGAAACTCGTCTTTCACCGCCTTGTGGAGATCAGTTCGAGACAGACCAGTCATTGCGCGGAAGCGCAAATCCATGCGGAATTTCTTGTTCTGCTGTCCTACGAAGTCGAGAACCGTCAGCGCAGCCTTGTCCTGGTGGTTTCGGAGACCCCGACCGAGTTGTTGGATGAACACCGTTGCGCTCTCAGTTGGCCGAAGGAAAAGCACCGTATTGATTTCAGGAATGTCGACACCTTCGTTAAAGAGATCGACGGTACAAATGACCGGCAGATCACCATTGCGGAAACGCCGCACGAGTTCCCGCCGATCGTCATGGGGCAAACCCGAGTGCAGCGCACGTGCGTCGAGTCCCACCTTCCGAAACTCCTCGGCCATGAACTCTGCGTGCTTGATTGTCGCGCAGAACGCCACCGTTCGCATCCGATCGAGATCCTCTGCCTTCTCAAGCAGCTCGCGGATGACGATGCGCGCACGGTGTTCGCCGTGCTCCACGAACTGCCGGTCGAGTTCTGAGTCAGCGTAGCTGCCACCGACCCAAGTGATTCCGCTGAGATCCGTCTCGTCGTCGATCCCGAAGTAGTGGAACGGGCACAGCAACTTGCGATCGAGGGCGTGCCACAAGCGGAGTTCGTAAGTTGGCGAACCGAACCTCTCGATCACGTTCTTGCAGTCCGTTCTTTCGGGCGTGGCGGTCAAGCCGATGAGCTGCTTCGGGCGGAAGTGATCGAGTAGCCGCAGATAGGTCGGAGCCTCAGCGTGATGAAATTCGTCGATGACAATTACGTCGAAGTGCGTCGGCGAGATTTCGGTCAACGTGCGGTGAGACAGCGACTGCACCGACGCGAAGACGTGGCGCCATGCATCGGCTCTTTCCATTCCGACATTGAGCTCACCAAAGTCGCTGTCCTTCATCACAGCTCGAAAGGCGCCAAGCGACTGCTTCAGGATGTCCTCGCGATGAGCTACGAAGAGCAGGCTGGGACGACCGCCATACTCTCCGCTCAACCGGTGGTAGTCGAATGCGGCAAGCAGAGTCTTTCCGGTGCCGGTGGCGGCGACGATCAGGTTCTCTGTCTTCCCCTCAAGGCGAGCATACGCAAGCTCCTCAAGCGCCTCCTGTTGGTGTGGATGCGGGTGCAGATCCGCGAAGAAAGCGATTGAGTCGCGGTCAGCCCGCTGTGACTTCAGAGCTCGCTTCAGCCGGTCTGCGTCCCGGTCGGGGTCGAATGCCTCGAAGAGCGGGTCCTGCCAAAGCCGATCAAACGTTATCATCAGCTCCTGAAGAACCTGGGGAGCATCCTTCAGTGAGAGTCGGATGTTCCACTCGAGCCCATCCACCAGTGCCCTTGGCGACAGGTTAGAGGAACCGACTGTTGCGGTGGTAAAGCCGGTATCGCGGTGAAAGATCCATGCCTTCGCGTGCAGCCCAGTCTTCTGTTCGCTGCGCTCGTAGACAATCTTGATCTGTGCTCCGGTGTTGGCGATCCGCTCAAGAGCCCGCTGGTTTGTCGCACCAAGATACGTCGTGGTAATAACGCGTAGCCCGCTACCGAAATTCGCAAGAAGATCAAGGATCAGGTTCAGACCCTGATTTCCTATAAAGGGGCAGACGAGGTCAATCCGGTCAGAGCTTGCAATCTCTGAGCGCAGGATTTTGTGGTAATTCAAGCCCTGATCGTTCGTGACCAGCGCGCTTTGGGAAAGTGGAATAAGCGGAAACGAGGTCTTTTCGACCACGGCATCCTGAATCGACTGCAACACAAACGGCTCCGCCTGGTGCTGATTCCCGGCAAAGCCTAGCAGCTGATTCGCTGTTGCCGCCGGATGCTCCTCACTAGCCTCAAATTGCGCGGTTAGAAACGCTCGGGCTCGGGCCGCAAGGTGTCGGGCCAAGTATTCGATCGCGTCTTCCGGACCCAAATTGGCGATCTGCGCCCTTAAGGTGGGCGGGAGGGAGTCTAGCTTCGCGCGCAACGACGCGGTGACCAACTCATCGTAAACCCCCCTGCCCAGCGAAGACATTTGAGCCGCAGAATACCAGCGGTACAGGGCTTTGAAAGTGGCGAGGCAGTGCGAGGTTGCTACAGAAAACTGCAGATTTGACTAGGCGGCCTCGGAGGGACTCGAACCCCCGACGCCCTCCTTAGGACGGAGGCGCTCTATCCTCTGAGCTACGAGGCCGAGGCTTAAGTATACGCTCCGGATGGGTGAATGGGTGGGTAGGTTGTGGGTTGATGGGCAGATGGGTCGAGAGGTTAATGGGTTGGTGGGTTAATGGGCAGACGAGTCGATAGGTTAATGGGTGGATGGGTGGATGGTCAGCGGTAAACCTGCCAACTACGGCTTCGCCGTCAGAATCCGTACGATGTCCACCACATACCCGTGTGTCGACCGGCCGAGTTGACGCATGTCGTCCGTATTGAACTGCACGGCCACCGCCAACCCGTGCTCCGGGAAATACTCCATCTCCGAGAGCCAGCCAGGGAACCAGCCGCCATGGCCATAGCTCAGGCCGACCGGAGTCTTCCTAACCTGGACGCCGAGCCCATACTCGCCTAACCCACCGGCGGGCAGTCCCTTTAGCATCTGCGCCCACAAGTCCGGATGCAGGGCCGAGCCACCATAAAGCAACATCGCCCATTTCGCCAAATCCAAAGCCGTGGAAGCGAAGCCTCCGCCACACCACTCCATCTGCGGGTTAAAAACGATCTTGCCGTCTTTCACCATGGGTCCGCGGGCAAAGAAGGGGCCGAACGTGGCGTTCCCAACCGCCAAATCGGGGATCGACAGTCGGTCAGAAGGCATCGTGCGAGTGAGCTTGAGAGGCCCGATGAAGCGGTCCTGCACAAGGCTGTACATGGACTTCCCGGCAAGCTTTTCCAGAGCGAGGCCCAGGATGATGTAGTTGGTATCCGCATAGGAGAACTTTTCTCCTGCGGCAAAAAGCGGCTTGGCTTTCCGAGTGGTCGTCAGCAAGTCCTCAAACTTCCACACCTTAAGCGGCTCCTTCTCCACCAGGGCGGTGAATTCCTTGCTCTGAACATGCTCCGGAATGCCCGAGTGGTGGGTCATCAGGTGCCGAAACGTAATGTCCTTGGCATTTGGAAGCTCGGAAAACCAGCTGTAGCTTCCCAGAACCGTTTCCACCTTGGAATCCAGATCGACCTTCTTCTCCTGGGCAATTTGGAGGAAGGCAGCGGCGACAAATGTTTTGCCGATACTTCCGGCCAGCATGCGGTCGGTGGGCTTCAACTCCCGCTCTTTACCCGCTTCAAACTTTCCGATGGAGATCGTGGCGGTTCGGCCGTCGTCCCATGCAATTCCGACATTCAGGCCCGGAAAGCCTCGCTCTTTATGTCGGTTACGGAGTTCTTGCTCGACGGCGGCAACTCGATCTTGCGCGACCGAAAGGGCAGAAAGAGTTATGCAAAGGAGAATGAGCGTGCGTCGCACGAAAATAGTTTACGGTGCGATTCCGGTGGGCCGTTCCTAATCTTCTGGTGGAGGCATGTTGGCGAGCTCGACCCGTGCATCCATGCGCTCGGTGACGGGCTCATCCGAAACGACCCTACCGTCCTTGAACCGCAAAATCCGCTTGCAACATTGGGCGATGTCCGCTTCGTGAGTAACGATGATGACCGTTTTTCCCTGGTCGTTCAAATCTTGGAAGAGCGCCATGATCTCGATGCTTGTGCGGGAGT
>JAFAFM010000243.1 GCA_023423495.1 Armatimonadota bacterium | reverse complement strand
GAGTAGACCAGCCTTGAACCAAAGCTGAATAGCAATTCTTTCCTCCCTCCCCCAAAAGCCCCGCGTCTAAGCCCTCAGGCCGGGGCTTTTTCGCTGTTCAGCCTCAGGAACCAGCGATGCATGGCCGTATCCTCGGTCAACTCCGGATGGAAGGACGTACCCAAAAGATTTCCCTTGCGGACCCCGACAATTTTGCCGTCGTAATGGGAGATGGCGTGAACGCCCCGCCCGAGACGGGTGACGATCGGCGCGCGGATGAAAACGCCCGTGACGGGCTCGTCGAGGCCCTCGACCGTTACCGAATCTTCAAAGCTGTGTACCTGGGCGCCAAACGCGTTACGTTCGACATCGATGTCAAGCAAGTTCAGTAAGTACTGATCCGGACGGCCCTCGACGTGAGCGGCCATCATGATCATTCCCATGCAGGTCCCCCACACGGGCATCCCTTTAGCGGCACGCTCTCGGATTGCCTCACCCAAGCCAAACCGCTCCATGAGTTTGCCGACGGTCGTGCTTTCTCCACCCGGAATGACGAGCTTATGCACTAGCGAGAGTTCTTCGGGAGTTCGCACCTCCAAGATCTCGTTGGGGGCCAGGTCACAGCGACGCAGCGTCTCGATGTGCTTTTCGAAGTCGCCTTGAATTGCGACCACTCCAACCATGGGCATACGAGGAGTTTACTTTCGGGCTCTTACAAGCCACCGGTACACTTCACCGCGTGATCGAGATCATAGGAGTTCCGTTTGATCTTTGCGGAAAGCGTTTGGGCAGTCGGCTGGGGCCTGCAGCGCTTCGGCTGGCCGGTCTGCAGCCGACGTTACAGGGTTTAGGGCTCAAGGTCTTGGATCAGGGTGATCTGCCGACCGGAGTGGAGTCGGAAGACCAAGAGGGCCTGCGAAACTTCTCCCCCTTGATGAGATGCGTCACCGAGCTAAAGCAGCGGACTCTCAAGGCTTACGAAAACGGGGCGATTCCTCTGGTATTGGGCGGCGAGCATGATCTCTCGCTGGGAAGCGTGTCGGCTGCGCTTCAGATGTTCGATGGAGATTTGGCGCTACTCTGGATTGACGCCCACGCGGATGCAAACACGCCCGGAACGAGCTCTTCCGGAAATTTGCATGGTATGCCCATTGCGGCGTTGCAGAGACTTGAAAGTGGGGTGAACGGATTGGTGGCCGACCAATGGACTCAGCTGCTTAGCGAAGTGATTCCGTCCAATGCGTTGGCGCCAGAACGATGTGCCTGGTATGGCCTTCGGGATGTGGATCCGGGAGAGCGGGATTTAATTCGGCAGACGCCCGGAGACCTCGCCATTACAATGCAGGACATCGATCGGAAAGGGGTTGTGGAAACCATGCGTGAGGTTGATGCATGGCTGACTCAATCGGGCGCGAAGAAGCTATGGGTTTCCTTCGATGTAGACGTGTTGGATCCCATCCTTGCTCCGGGAACGGGAACTGCGGTCCGGGGTGGGCTGACTTACCGAGAAGCGCATCTGTGCGCAGAACTCCTGCGCGAATTCTTGGATGCTCCTGGGTGCCCGTATTCACTTGCGGGAATCGACCTGGTGGAGACGAATCCGTTATTCGACACGAATAACGAAACCGCCAAGATGGCAGTTGAGTGGGTTGGCTCACTGTTTGGAAAGTCGATTTTGGGGGTCAAATGAGCGTAGAATCGGGACGCGCAGCCCTGCGGCAGGAAGCGGCCGCTCTAGAGGCCTTGGCCACAAAGCTTGGCGCGGAATTCGAGCAGGCGGTTGAGATGGTCGTTACCTGCTCAGGCCGTGTGATCACGTGTGGAGTAGGGAAGTCCGGGCATATTGCCCGCAAGACGGCGGGAACCCTTAGCAGCACGGGCACACCATCGCTCTTCCTGCATGCCGCGGAAGCCGTCCACGGAGACCTCGGCATGGTTACACCGGGAGATGTCGTTCTTCTCTACAGTCACAGCGGCGAAACGGATGAAATCGGACGGCTCTTTCCTTCGATTCGAGCCCAGGAAGCCAAGTCAATCCTGATCACAGGACGACCAGACTCAACTGCCGGACGCCAGGCCGACCTCTGCCTAAACACCTTTGTGGAGGAGGAGGCTTGCCCAAACAATCTTGCTCCCACGACCTCCACGACCGCGATGTTGGCGTTGTCTGATGCTTTGGCGATTGCCGTAATGGAACGCAAGGGTTTCGGGAAAGATGATTTTGCTCGGTTCCACCCGAGCGGCACCTTGGGCAAGCGGCTTCTACTCACCGTGCGGGACGTCATGCGAGCCTATCCTGATATTGCGCATGTCGCCTCTGAAGATTCGGCGACCGAAGTCATCCGAGCAATGACCCAGACGGCCGTAGGCGCGGCTTGCGTAGTCGATGGGAAGCACCAACTGCTGGGACTAATCAGCGAGAGCGACTTGAGAAAACATTTGCTCTCTCACGACCAGCCGTTGGCATCTCCTGCCACGGATTTAATGAACGCTCATCCCACGACTATCCAGCCAGATCTGCTGGCGATCGATGCCTTTGAAGTTTTTCAGAACTTTCCGGTCAAGATCGGCGAGCTGCCGGTTGTGGAGGATGGAAAGTTGGTCGGTTTGCTGGTATTGAAAGACCTGCTGCGAAGCGGAATCTTGTAACAAAAAAGCCCCAGATCAAGAGTGATCTGGGGCTTTGGATTGTGGTTATTTAGGCTTCGGCGTAAACGCTGATTCGGCGCTTTCCTTCTGGGCCTTCAAATTTCACGCGGCCATCCACCAACGCAAAGATGGTATGGTCGCGGCCGATTCCGACATTCACGCCGGGATGGAACTGAGTTCCACGCTGGCGCACGATGATCGCGCCGGGCTTGACGATTTCTCCGCCGTACTTCTTCACGCCGAGCATTTTCGGCTTGGAGTCGCGGCCGTTACGGGATGATCCTTGACCTTTCTTATGTGCCATTTAGCTGCCTGCCTCGATGCCGGTGATGCGCACATGGGTCAGCGGTTGACGATGACCCCATCGCTTGCGCTCATTCTTCTTCGGCTTGTAGTTGAAAGCGTTGATCTTGGGACCCTTGCCTTGGCGGACTATCTCGCCCTGGACTCGAGCACCCTTCACGAACGGAGAACCGACCTTGATCTTGGCGCCGTCGGCAACCATTACCACCTCGTCAAGGTTAACCTTGGTGCCAGGCTCTCCATCCAGCTTCTCGATGATGAGAACTTCGTCTTTTGCGGCCTTGTATTGCTTGCCGCCGGTCTTCACAATCGCGTACATAAATCGGTCTCCAGCGTCTTTGCAGACGCGACTTCGAATGATGACACATTTCCCGCTGGGGAATCAAGAGACCTAGGCTCCCTTAAGCTGCTCGACGCCGGTCCAGCACATGACGCAAGATGTCGGGGTCGAAGCGACCCGGGTCTTGGACCAGCGCCCGTCCTTTATCTTGTACCGCGGCCAAGATGGCGGCCAGGACTCTCGCCAAAATTGGCTGGGATGGGCCACGTTCATCGAATCGATCCTCCAAGGCTTCCAAGTGGGGAGCGAGAGTCCGAAACTCCGGGGATTTCGTCATTCGCTGAAGCATTTCTGGGCTGCGCTTTCGAGCGTAGCGATAGGTTGGAGTGATGCGGACCAGGGCCTGAAGAATGGCGGTTTGCATACCGGTCAGGTTGAGCTTGGCGGAAATCGTGACGATGTCCTGAAGGCACTGGTTGTACAGATCTTCCGACTGACGTTGCAAAGATCTGGGGACCCATGACAACACCGCCGCAAGGTTCAAATCGTCGTGCCGGGTCTCCATCGTAAGAGACTGTCCTTGGAAGGACACAACCCGATTTCTCCCTGAACGCTTAGCCTCAAAAAGCGCCACGTCGGCCGCTTTGAGAATGTCGGGTGCGTCGACTCCGCCATTTGGGAAAGTCGCGTAGCCAAGGCTGACGGTGATATTCCGGACCATGCCGGAGCGCGTTCGGTACTCCAAAGCTTCCACGTGGGCGCGAATTCTTTCTGCAATCGAGTGTGTGTTGGCTGGCGAAGAACCCGGCATCACGACCGTAAACTCCTCACCTCCGTAACGAGCCGCCAAGTCGTAGGGGCGGACGCAAGATCGCAGCGCGGATGCAACTCTGCGCAGAACCTCGTCCCCCGCATCGTGTCCTTCCTCCTCGTTGAAGCTTCGGAAATGGTCCACGTCGATCATGACCACGCCCAGCTCCTGAC
>JAFAFM010000189.1 GCA_023423495.1 Armatimonadota bacterium | reverse complement strand
AGCGTAGGTGGCCTCGGCGTCATTTTGAGGGATTCGGTCGTAGTCACCTGCACAGATTCGGGGCAACCAATCTGAAGCAAGCTGAGCTGCGATAATCGCCAATCTTTCTTGGAGTTCGCCGTAGGTTTCATCGACTCCGATCGGACACGTCTCGATGTGGATGATGTCGCCGGTGTCCATCCCCTTATCCATTTGCATCAAGGTGACACCCGTTTCCTGATCATGATTTTGTATGCAACGTTGGATGGGGGCGGCGCCGCGGTACTTTGGGAGGATCGAGCCGTGCAGATTAATCCCGCCTCGGATGGCGGAGTCCAGCAACCGTTGACTGAGGATCTGTCCATAACTCGCCACGACAAGAGCATCGGGCCGCATTGCCTCCAGTGACTCGACGAATTCTGGTGCTCTGGCCTTGATTGGGGTTTCAAACGGAATGCCTAACTCCATCGCCTTTAGCTTCGCGGGAGCAGGGTGTGTCTTCATCCCCCGGCCACTTGGCCGGTCGGGCTGGGTGACAACCAAATGAATGTGATCTTTCAGCGAATCGATGGCGGGTAATGCAAAAGCCCCCGTGCCCAAGAACACCAGCTTCATATTGATCTCGACTACTCGACGGCCGTGTCTTCTTCTTGGTCCGGGTGTGACCAGTGCAACGTCGCCGGGTCGACTTTGTCGATGAACAGGACGCCGTCGAGGTGATCAATCTCGTGCTGGGCTACGCGCGCCTGCATCCCCTCTAGCTCGTACACGTAAGGTTTGCCCTTTCGGTCGTAGGCTTCGACCTTGATAAACTCAGCTCGCTTAACGTCGCCATACAGACCGGGGATCGATAAGCAGCCTTCTTGGCCCATCTGCTCACCTTCGGCGTGGACGATGACAGGATTTATAAATGCCGTTGGCCGTATGCCTTCGGGGGCCATCACAAAGATTCGCGTCGAAACTCCAAGCTGCGGTGCGGCGATTCCGACACCATTAGCCTTCTGCATCGATTTGATAAGGCCGTCGATGAGCAGCAACTGCTTGCGCCCAATTTTCGAGACCGGCTCCGCTTTCTGACGCAAAACCGCCGCCGGGATCTTTACGACCGGCCGCTCGTCGCTTTGCACATAGAGATACTTAAATTCGTCGGGTACGACGACTTCCATTGCTCAGATTATGGCAGGCTAGTTCCATTCGCGCTTTGCCACAACGACTCGCTCGATGCCGGAGAGATCTCGCACGACTTCCGTTACCTGCCAGCCCTTTATGCTGAAAATCTCGGCCACTGCTTCGCTTTGGGTGTGGCCAACCTCAGCCGCGACAAAGCCGTTTGGTTTCAAGTGACGCGGCGCTTGAAGAGCGATGCGTTCGTAAAACTCGAGTCCAGTTGGACCTGAAAACAGGGCCGTCTCCGGTTCGAATCCACTCACTTCGGGCATCAAGCTTTCTCCCGTAGAGATGTAGGGAGGATTGGATCCGATGACCTCAAATTGGACGGGCGGGAGGGAATCAAAGCCGTCGGACAAGATTAAATGGACATCCGAGTGGAGTGCTTCCGCATTGTGCTCCGCAACCTCCAAAGCTCCCGGCGAAACATCGGACACGTAAACATCGAGACTTGGCCGTTCCAGCTTGACGGTGATTCCGATACATCCTGAACCTGTACACAGGTCCAAAACCGGGCCAACCGCCGACAGGTCCAACATGACCTCCACCAGTACCTCGGTTTCTTGTCGGGGGATAAGAACGGCCTGGGAGACGGAGAATCTTCGGCCGTAGAATTCCCTCCAGCCCAAGATATAGGCGAGCGGTTCTCGAGCCTCTCGGCGCTGAAGGAGAGCTTCCGCCGCCAATTCATTCAATTCGACTTCTGGGTGGGCGATCACCCAGGCTCTATCCATCCTGAAGATGTGGGCGGCCAGGAGATGCGATTCCAAGCTGGCGGCTTCGATTCCCGCCGCGCTCAGGCGAGCTTTCGCTAACGGCAGCCACACTCCCAGCGTCATTCGACTGTGTACTGGGCAAGCTTTTGCCGCATTTCTGCTACCAGTTCTGCTTCCAAGTAAATGCCTTCGTCGCGATAGTCGAGCTTGTGGACCCTACCGAAGTCGTAGCAGCTTTGCACCAGCCCAGATTCAGAGTAGGGCACTAGCGCCTTGATGTAACCCAGCAGGTCTTGCACCTGGCTCCTGATAGCAGCCATCAGATCGTCGATGCCCTTACCGGTGGTGGCGCTGATGGCAACCGAGTTCGGCCAGCTCGCAACCAGTTCTGTGGCCAAGTGTGGCTCTGGCAGAGCGTCGATTTTGTTGAATACGGTCAAAGTAGGTTTGTTTGAAGCTTCAAGCTGCGCCAGCGTCTCCAAAACTGCATCGCGCTGGACCTCCCATGCGGGCGTGCTGACATCGATTACATGGAGAATGAAGTCGGAGAAAGTGACTTCTTCAAGCGTCGAGCGGAAGGCGGCAACCAGGTGGGTCGGAAGATTTCGAATGAACCCGACGGTATCGGTGAGAAAGAGAGAATAGCCGTCCGGCAAGTCAATTTTGCGGGTCGTGGGATCGAGCGTGGCGAAGGGCATTGCGTCGGCCAGAAGCTCGGTGCCGGCGAGCCGGTTCATCAACGTGGATTTCCCCGCGCTTGTGTATCCAACGATGGAGGCGAATGGGAAGGGATGCTTTCTTCTGCTCGATCTTTGCTGGTCCCGAATCCGTTTGACGTCCTCGATTTCGTGCTTAAGTCTTGCGATTCGGTCGCGGACCAGGCGGCGGTCAGATTCGAGCTTGGTCTCACCAGGACCTCTCATTCCAATGCCACCCTTCTGTCTTTCGAACTTGGTGTAAACCGACATGAGCTTGGGCATCATGTAGGTGAGCTGAGCTAGCTCCACTTGGAGCATGCCTTCCTTTGTACGGGCTCGCTGTGCAAAGATGTCCAGGATCAGCTGCGTCCGATCGACCACGCGTTTTCCGAACGCCTCTTCCAGATTTCGTTGCTGGATCCCGCTAACTTCTCCGTCGATGAGCACGAGATCAGCACGCACTTCCTGGGCGAGGGAAGCAATCTCCCCGATCTTGCCAGTTCCGACGTAGGTTCCTTTGTAGGGCCGATCCAGCCTCTGCCGGATGGTTGCGATGGGTTCAACGCCCGCGGCTTCACAAAGCCCTTCGAGTTCGTTTTCAACGATTTCGTCTTCGCTTTCGTCTTCGTTCACCACGACCAAGACGGCGCGTTCAGCCTTTTCCTCGAGAGTTTCCAAGCCCTTAGCCATACAGCATTTCCTCAGGAGCTTGTTGTGGGCTCTTCATGCGGTCAAAACTTGAGAACGTTAAATGTCGCTGTTAGCTGAAGGCCGCTAAAGTCAAAATCGTCCACCTTGGAAAGCCACACATAGGTTGCCGAGAGCCTCACTCGGTCACCAATGAACACACCAACTTCGGCGTCGGCGGCAAAGCCAACGCGCTTCGAAGAGAATCTTTCTCCAGTGCTCGGACGGGTAATGCTGTAGTCGTAGTAAGCGGCACCCACTCCGAAGCGAACATAAGGCTTCGTCTGATCCGTTGGGTTGCCGAAGATGCGGCCGATCGATGCGGTCACCGGTGCCGCGAAGAATTTATCGTCACCATCTTGACCACTAATGAAACCGAAGTCTGCGGTGAGTCGCCACTTGTCTGCTTGGCGGCTGAAGTCGTCGACGGAAAGTCCGAAAACGAAAATCGACGAGCCAAAGATATCGCGCATTTCGGAGTTACTGGGCATATACAGGCCCACCTTGCCACCCAAATACGTGCCGCCCTGGCGATTCGTCTGGGCTGAGGCAACGGTACCGGAGATGGCGACAGCAATAATTCCGAGTTGAATGAGGTGACGCATAGAGTTCTAGTAACCTAAACGGACGAGATTGTTCCGGAAGTTACCTCAATGGCCAACGAACACGTGCCCGTTCGCCATATTGAGAATGTTCTCGGTTGCGCCTGCGACACAGGCATCAAAAAGGCGTTTACCCTTCGCAGGACTTGCGTAGGTCGCATATCCAAGCGAACCTTCCTCGGTGATCTCGTCAAAGTGCGTAATCAGCCCTTTGATTGTTGGCTGAGGAGAGAGCCCATCATCTCGAAGTTGCTCCTTGCGGACAAGTTCTGGTTTGACATGCATCATTAAGCTTGCTTCGGCTTCACAAGCGTGCTGAATGGACTTTGTTGGTCCAGTTAGAGTTTCGGCAGATTCCGCATCCGCGAAGGTGTAGTACCCCGTACAAGCGAACGTGAGGTTTGGGTGCTTGGATTTGAGTTCGCGAAGCACCATATTGTTCGGTGCTTCGTTCCCACCGTGCCCATTCAGGACGTAAAACCGTTTAAAGGCATGCTGGGCAAGGGACTCGACGACGTTATCGATCGCTCCCATGTAGGTCGGGAATGATGCAGTGAGTGAGCCGGCAAAGGCGAGGTGGTGGGCGCTGGCTCCAAGCCAGAGGGTGGGTGTCAGGAGGACGTTGTCCGAGATTGCGGCCTCCACGGCCTCGGCCACCGCGGTCACAAGGATGGAATCTGTGAAGAGCGGCAGATGAGGGCCATGCTGTTCCAAAGAACCGGTAGGAATGACGACAACCACGTCACGTGCCAGTGCGTCGACTTCCTGCCAGGTCATGTGCGCCAGCTTCATGCTACATGTTGGGATACAGGTTGCGAATCATCGTGCGCACGATCGTTTTCAGGTTCTTGTCGTGGACCATCATCTCGTGGACCTTGTTGTAGCCATGCATCATCGAGGTGTGGTCCCGGTTGCCAAAAACGCTGCCGATGTGTTTCCAGGAATCTTTCGTGATCTCCCGAGTTATGAAAATCGCGACGTGACGAGCTTCGACGATGGGCGCTTTCCGCGAGGTTCCCTTGATTTCGTCCACTGGAATTCTGAACTGCTGGCTGACCGCCTCGATGATCTCGCCGGCACCGGGCTTTTCGAGGATTCCGCGATAGTATTTCTCCACCATCGCCGATGCTAGGTCGATCGTAATTGGAGATTCTTCCAAACTCGCCTGCACCACGAGGCGGGTTAGAGCCCCTTCCAGCTGCCGGATATTGCCCGGGACATGCTCCGCGAGATAAAAGGCGACTTCATAGTTGAGAGCGACACTGTCTTGTTGCGCCTTACTCTGGATGATCGCGCACCTGGTCTCCGTGTCCGGCATTTGGATGTCCGCCACAAGCCCGGATTCGAGTCGGCTGCGAAGCCGCTCGTCCATGATTTGAAGCTCTCGAGGGGCCCGGTCGGCGCACACCACGATCTGCTTGCCCAAGGAGTAAAGGTGATTGAAGGTGTGAAAGACCTCTTCCTGCGTCTTGTCTTTACCGGCGATGAATTGGATGTCGTCGATCAGCCATAGCTCCACATTCCGCTGGGCTTTACGAAAGGACTCAACCCGATTGTTTTGAAGGGCGTTAACGAAATCTTCAGCGAATTGCTGGGCCGTGATATACGCAACCACCATCTTGTCTCGGGTTGTCACTTCGCGGGCAATGGCGTGAAGCAAGTGTGTCTTCCCGAGGCCGCTCGGCCCACAAATGAAAAGAGGATTGTAGCGAGCGCCCGGAAGCGCCGCGACCGCCTTGGCTCCTGCGTGGGCCATACGATTGCTTTGCCCTACGACAAACGAGTCGAACGTGTAGCGATCGTTAGGTTTGAAAAATGTTAAGTCGGAAGTGGGGGCGGCAACTCGGGCCTCGGCGGGCTTGACGGTCGGCTTCTCTCGAGCCTCCCAGATCAGTGAAATCTCGACTGGCCGCCCGACCTCGTCGGACAAATAGGAGGCCAACGTATGTAGGCTTCGGGCCGAAACCCACTCGTGAACGAACTTGCCCGGGGCGACTATCGTCGCAACGTTGTTTTTAATCCCGTCAGGTCTGAGCGGAGCAATGAATCGGTCGAAGGATTGATGAGGTAGTTCTTGGCTGAGTCTCTTAATGACTTGTGTCCAAGCGCTGCGGAGTTTGATTTTTTCATCGGTATCTTCAAGCGAATACTGGTCGTTCATTTGTGTGCCTGCGAAGGGCCCGAGAAGGGCCTGAGGGACTTACGAGTATACACGTCAGTAAACAGCCAGACTAGGATGCCCAGGTCCATATAACGTCCAAGAGACCATTCCTTGATAATATAAGGACAAGTAATGCCAAATGTGGGCTTTTTTCTACATTTTTCGAGACGATAACGCTTAATAATCGATATTTCTGTGAGTTATACACTGGTGTCTACATATCGATTGGAGAAGGGGGTTAACTGCTTCAGTGGACAGCAAAAAGGTGCTTGCAGTGCTTGCCGGAACCGACCTGCCAATCGGCCATTTAGTCAGTTGGGCAGAGTCAGCAGACTCGGTGATTGCGGCCGACGGAGCTGCCAATCGATTGTTGTCGGCGGGAGTGAAGCCGGACATTGTCGTCGGCGATATGGACTCCATCGACCCGAACTTTGTGCAAGGTCTGAATGTACGTGAAGACGCCAATCAGGAGCACACGGATTGCGACAAACTCCTTGCGCTCATCGAGCGGGATTACCCCGATTCAATGGTGGCGATGGCCGGCATCGAGGGCGACCGTTTCGACCACGTATTGGCCTCGCTATATTCCATCTCGAAGTCGGCGGTGTGGCCCTTGATCGTTCTTCGTGACGGGCTTGGAAGAATTGTTCGCCCAAATCGCTACGTTGAGATCCCGGTCAAACCGAGCGACATTGTCTCCCTGCTTCCTATCATGCCGTGCAGCGGCGTGCGAATGGTCAATGTCCAATGGGCGCCCGCTGCAGAACTGTCGGCGTCCGCTGCGATCAGCATTTCCAACCTCGCGACGTCCGAAAGCGTTCGTGTGGAGATCGAGTCCGGTACGGCCATCCTGATTCACCGTACCGATTCGTCTCAGCCGCGCTGGACTTGAACTAAATTGGCGATTCGTGAAGTCTGATCGGCAAAGGCGTTGGTATGCTGAATACCAAATCCGACAATTGGTGTTGAATGGCAGACGATCAGAATTTAGCGGTAGACCAGGTCGACGAACTCCCCTCTGAAGCTGGGGTAATGGACGAAGCGGAAGCGTCGGGCGACGAAGCTCTTACCGAGCCGCTCCGCGCCTCGCTGACAGTCAAACGTGGAGGGGTTGAAACGGAAGACGTTTTCACCTTCCAATCGCCAGCGATCGTGGGCCGGTTCGACCCAGCGGTTGGCCCGATCGATGTAGATCTGGGTTCATTACCAGAAGCATCCTATGTCTCCAGAAAGCATGCCAAGGTGACTCTCGATAATGGCGTCTGGAAGCTCACAGATTTAGGGTCCTCCAACGGCACTTTCATCCTCCGCGATGACTTCGAGAGGGTGGAAGAAGTAGAGCTGGCCGACGGCGACGAAATTGCTTTGGGAAATGCTCGGATGGTCTTCAAACTCGAGCAAGAAACCCAGTAATTCTACGGGAATTCTAGCCCGGTTAAGTTGAAGCAATTTGCGATGTGGAACTCATCTATTGATGAGTACGCGCGCGAATAGGATCAGAAGTAGGAAGCGGCGGGGATCCATCCTGTTGGACGCGGTCATCGGGATGTTCATCCTCGTGATGGCAACGCTTTCATATCTCTCCCTCACGGTGGTCACACACCGCTCCCATGCGATTTCCAAGGATGAGTCCAAGGCGTCCCAGATGGTGGCCCGATTGCTGGAGCAAGTTCAGCTTCTCAAACCAAGCGATTTGAACGTCACCACGCTCAAGGCAATGAACTTGATCGATTCGGGATCTGTCTCGCCCCCCTACAGCTTTACAAATATCCCCCTTGACCAGGGAACGCTCTACAGTCCGAGCACTGCGTTGATTCAAGGCACCGGCACAATGAACGTCGCCACGATGGCCAATGGATCGGTCCGGGTCACCGCGACCATTAACTGGAAATCCACTACTGGCAAGTCCCGCTCGTTTACTTCGGGAACCATCATCGGAGCTTACAAATGAGAAAGAGCAAAGCAGGCTTCACCCTTGTTGAGTTGATGACCGGCATGGGAGTCATGTCGATCGTTTTGCTCGGCTCGATTACGTTGCTATCGACCGGTCTAAAGTCTTTCCAAAAAACTTCCTCAGACGTAGTGATGACAAATCAAAACGCGAACGCCCTCCGCAAAATCAGCGAAACCCTGCGGCAGGCGATTAACGTGACGATCACGAACAGCGGCCGAACGATTACCTACACCCTTCCGAAGCTCGGGCCGGTTGATCCGCTAACGGGTGAAAAGGAACTGGTTGAACCCATTCAGGGTGATGGCGTGATGAGAAGCTTTAATGTGGACTTCACAACCGGCAAACTCATCGCTGGTCCCGGCAACATCACGCTCATTTCCAAGCTGTCGCCAAAAGATATGCAAGTTGGGTCCTCCCAGTACAACCAAACCTACGTCCCGTTTCAGCTCACCACAATCGGAAGCTACCGGGCCATAACTATAACCCTAATCACCACCGACACGGTGATTACCGACAAACGCTACATGCGAATGAAAACCACGGCTGTGGTAAGGAACTCAAATTGAGGAGAGCAAGAGGTTCTGTTTCCGTATATGCGCTGTTGACAATGTTTGTGCTGCTGACCGCCAGTTTGGGCGTTGGCGCACTTTCGATTGGCTCGATGGGCCGTGCCACAAACGAAAAGAAGGCCCTGAGTTCATTTGAAGCCGCTCAGGCTGGGCTCGAATGGACCATTACTCAGGGTTTCAAGGATTTACATCTGCACGATGGTTACTTCGTCGATACGGACTACAACTTGTCGGGCGTTCTCACCCCATTTTCAAGCACGGCCACGGGTTGGGGGAAAATCGTTCCGAACGTGGACGCAACCTATGCATATATCTCGTCTGGCGCAACTGTTTCGGGCTCGACGCGGAGCATTCGCACACTAGTTGCCGCACGCAACGTTGGCATTTGGAACAATGCGATTTTCGCCGGCACAGGCGCGAGCGGGAAAGCGATCAACGGCAATGTCGATATTCGCGGATCGGTCCATATTTTGGGCGACGGTGAGGAGTTCTCGGACCTAAACAACAATGGTAACTGGGACGATGCAGAACCGTATGAAGACAAAAACAAAAATGGAGTCTGGGATCCGGGCGAGGTTTTTTCGGACTTGAACGGCGACGGAGTGCGAAATCTGGCCGAGCCTTATAACGACACGAACAAGAACGGCTATTACGATCCGCCCCTTACGCAAACGGACCTTAACTCATCCTTTTCCGGTAACGCTCATATCGGCAATCATTACAGCGGTATGCCCGTTGGGTTAGAAGCCCTTGTGCCTCCTACACCAAAACCGGGCGGTATCGAGTCATTAAGTGCCGAGGTTCGCGTAAAGCACGGACAGATTGGAATCAACGGTACCGCCACGATCGGAGCCCTTGGCACGATCGACGGTGGTACGAGCAAGAACAAGATCGATGGTGCCTACGTAAACGATGGCTGGACGGGCAACCAGGGGGCCAGCCAGGTTTACAGTGACAATGGTACATCCAACGGATATGACCTGGATAACCTCGGAATCGACTTCCCACTACTAAGTGGGATCGGCGCTCAGCCTTATACCGAGAAGGGCACTGGGTCGGTGTTTACCAACCAAGAAACCTACTTGGATACACGCGCAATGACCGTCGCCGTACCAGCGATCACAACCGGTACCAACAGCTTTAGCTTCGGGCCGGATGCCAAGGGCAACCGTATCACTTGGAACAAAGCCACCGGCGTTCTGGACATCCAGGGTGTCGTGAAAATCGTTGGAGACATTCAAATCGGTTCCAAAGACACCATTCGTTACACGGGAAACGGCACGATTTACTCGACGAACAACATCCGCATCGATGGAAACTTCCTTCCGGCCGCTGGAACCGTGTTCCCGACGACCGCGCGTGTCGGTCTCATTGCCAAGGAAAATATGTACTTGGCGGCAGGTAGCGGTTCTTCGCAGTTGAGCATGGCAGGAGCGTTTTATGCTCAGGGCACGATCGTCAGCCGCAAGCAGAACCAGATTGCAGGCACGTTTGTGGCCAACTTCTACGACATGGGCACGAACGTTCCCAACATCTACCAAGTTCCGGCCCTGCCGCGCAATATGCCACCAGCCATGCCCGGTGACAAAAACTACTACACGCTAAAGATCCGCAGTTGGCGCCAACGCGATCAATCAAGCCTCGTCAAGTGAGGGAAGCAACTCCTGTTCAGGCGGTGTGCCCACCCACGTGCGCACCGCTTCGATCAGGGCAAGCATGATGGTCAAAAGCATTGGTCCGGCCATGATGCCAATCGGTCCGATCCAAAGGACGCAGCCCAAGATGCTGAAGAAGATTGCGAGCGGGTGAAGGTTGACACGCCCGCCAATCAGGAAGGGCCGAAGGAAGTTATCGATTTGGCTGACGACGCCAAACCCTAAAACCAGAACGGCGATACCTTCATTGACTTTTCCCTGTGATAAAAGGATGAGCCCAACGGGAATGAAAAGGACAGGAGGACCCATTAAGGGGATGAGGCCCAAAATTGCCGTCATCACCCCCAGAAGCAGAGAGTTTGGAACTCCTGCTAATACCAGGCCGACACCCATCACAAAGCCTTGAAGCAGGGCCACCAACACGGTCCCGACGAATACCGCTTTGATGGTTTCACCAACGCGGTGGAGTATGTCGTTGGTCTTATCGGGCGGCAGGGGAACGATGTCCAGGGCTGGCTGACGAAGACGCTCTCCATCGCGCAGCATGAAGAACATCGAGAGCAAGGAAATCACCACGGTCAGGATGGTGAATGCTGCTTGGGATGCAAATTTGGACAGCGGCGCCCGCAAACTCTGGGTGATCTCTTCCTTATGAGAAAGGACATACTCTTTCACGCTAAAGTCGCCACCCACTTGGTCGACGAACGGCTTGATCGCAGTATCGAGCTGACCTAAGACGGCTTCGAACGAAGGCTTTCCGGTTTCCCCAGCAAGTGAACTGCTGACGCCTCCAACTTGGGCAAACAGTCCGATTCCAATAAGGCTGAGGGGACCGACGACGATGATGATCGTCGCGATCACGGTCAAGAGGCTAGCTGTTGTCCCGGCTCTTTCCCCGCCGAGGAACCGGACGTTTTGAAGTCGCGTTTTCCAACGGTCGTACAAGGGATACATCAAGACCGAAAGCACAATCGCCCAGAGCAGCGCCGGTACAAAGGGGAGCAAAATGGCGGCGCATGCTGCGAAAACCGCAGCGGCTAGTATCCAAAACGCGGTCATCCGATATCGCTGGGCGAACAGCTTGTCTGGCATTGCCTGGTTTTACGACCTTCTTCAATATCGGTTGCAATTTGAATCCAGTGGTGGGCCGGCTGGGACTCGAACCCAGGACCCACGGCTTAAAAGGCCGTTGCTCTAACCGACTGAGCTACCAGCCCACTGGAGGGTGAATGGTACCCGCATTCAAAGTCATGGAGGTACCCTCTGACTCATGCCTGCTGATCCACTTACCTATCGCGACTCCGGGGTGAATATAGACGAAGCCCAACGGGCGTTGCGATCCGTGGTGAGTGGGATCCAATCGACATATTCCTCCAACGTTATTTCTGGAGTGGGTGGGTTTGGCGCCCTCTACCAGGCGGCTTTCGAAGGCATTTCAAACCCTATTTTGGTGACCTCGATCGATGGAGTTGGAACTAAAACCAAGGTTGCCGCCATGGTTGGTTCCCACAAGTTTCTGGGTCACGACATCGTCAATCACTGTGTTAACGACATCCTCTGTCAAGGAGCAAAGCCTCTCTTCTTCTTGGACTATTACGGGTGCTCCCGGATCGAAGGGTTGGTCTTCGAAGAGATCCTGTCTGGACTCGTCGAGGCTTGCTCTGCGGTGAAAGCCTCTTTGGTTGGTGGTGAAACTGCCGAGATGCCGGGCGTTTACCATGATGGGGAAGTGGACTTGGTGGGTTCGATTGTCGGCGTGGTGGACTACGATAAGCGGTTGCCCCGAGGCAAGATGAGCGCCGGAGACAGCATCATCGGAATCATGAGCGACGGCCTGCACACCAATGGTTACTCACTGGCCCGACGCGCTTTGTTTGAGTTTGCTGGCATGTCCGTGAGAGATGAGGTGCCCGGTACCGGCTCGACCATCGGTGAGGAATTGCTGCGGCCCCACCGCTGCTATTTCAACTCGGTCTATCCCCTTCTCCAACAGGCGAGCGGCATTCATGCCGCCGCGCATGTCACCGGCGGAGGACTGTTCGACAACCTGCCCCGAGTCATGCCCTCGGACGTTCGCGCCGTTATCGAAAAGAGGTCTTGGTCCAACCTGCCAATTTTTTCTCTCATCCAGGCTTCGGGCAACATCCCTGACCACGAAATGTATCGAACCTTCAACATGGGAATCGGGTTTGTCCTGTTTTGTGATCGATTCCAAGCTCCGGCGGTGATCAATCACTTAAACGAAGCCGGCGAACGGGCGATGGTCATCGGCGAAGTTCAGGCCGGACCTCACGATGTCCAAATCGTTTGACGCTGCTGGCACTCGCGGCTGAAAGATTGCGTATCCTGCATAGGTAGAGGATTTACAAATGGGCGTTCTGCGTCACCGTTCGTTCAATCGGGGCTTCACGCTAATCGAACTGCTGGTTGTGATTGCAATTATCGCGATCTTGGCCGCGATACTTTTTCCCGTTTTTGCCCAGGCTAAAAATGCCGCCAAGGGCGCCGTCTGTATCAGCAACATGAAGCAGTTGTCGGCCGCTTCGATTATGTACATCAGCGATCATGACGACATTTGGTATCCACTTGCTCGGTATGAGCCGCTTCCGGGGTTTGCCCCCCAAGCGACGTGGGTGGGCTACGACAACAATAACGGCCCGTTGGTCGGCGGATATCACGGGAGAGTCGATGATCCGGCAGTGAATCCAATCCGACCCGGTCTCATCGACCCCTACCTAAAGAATCACGAAATCAAACGATGTCCAAATAAGCCTTCGGAGACCCAAACCGCTCTGGCCGCCAATGGCTTTTCTCCTGCCCACGGCTCTGCCTATTACACGGTAAACCCATCGGCTTCAGGTTTGGAATACGGACCTGGCGCTAAATCGCAAGTTTTAGTGAACGGAGTCTTTGATTTCACCGGCGCGTCCGAGTCAGAAATTGAAGAGCCGTCCGAAACGTTGGCCGCTTGGGAACACGATGCCTTCGTCCCACTCTGCAACTTCCTCCAACCCCACGACCTGT